>JAEERZ010000177.1 GCA_016286075.1 Selenomonadaceae bacterium | reverse complement strand
AAGGAAATCTTCGACAATCGCTTCCCGGCGGACTTCATTTCCGAGGCCGTGGACCAGACGCGGGGCTGGTTCTATTCGCTGATCGCCATTTCTACGCTGCTGTTCAAGCAGTCCTCGTACAAGAACGTCATCGTGCTCGGCCATGTGCAGGACAAGGACGGGCAGAAGATGTCGAAGTCCAAGGGCAACGCCGTCGACCCGATGGACGCGCTGCGCCGCCACGGCGCCGACGCGATCCGCTGGTATTTCTATGAGAACAGCGCGCCCTGGCTGCCGAACCGTTATCATGACGCGGCGGTTCAGGAAGGTCAGCGCAAGTTCATGGGCACGCTCTGGAATACTTACGCGTTCTATGTGCTCTACGCGAACATCGACGACTTCGACCCGACGAAGCACAAACTGGACAAATCGTCCCTCGGCGTCATGGACAAGTGGATCCTGTCCCGGCTCAATACGATGGTCACGGAAGTGGACGGCCATCTTTCCGCTTATCGCGTCACGGAGACGGCGAAAGCGCTGCAGGAGTTCGTCGAGGAGCTTTCCAACTGGTATGTGCGCCGCAGCCGCGAGCGGTTCTGGGCGAAGGGCATGGAGCAGGACAAGGTCAACGCCTACATGACGCTCTACACCGCGCTGACGACGCTCGTCAAGGCCGCCGCGCCGATGGTGCCGTTCATCACCGAGAGCATTTACCGCAATCTCGTCTGCTCGGTGGACAAATCTGCGCCGGAGAGCGTCCATCTCTGCGACTTCCCGCAGGCGGACGAGTCGTATATCGACGAGGCGCTGGAGAAAGACATGGAACTGGTGCTGGAGATCGTCGTGCTGGGCCGCGCCGCCCGCAACGAGGCGAACATCAAGAACCGCCAGCCGGTGGCCAATCTCTTCGTCAAGGCGGAGCGCACGCTTTCGCCGTACTTCGTAGAGGTCATCGAGAGCGAGCTGAACGTCAAGGCAGTCACATTCAAGGACGACATGGAGGCGTATCTCTCGTACAGCTTCAAGCCGCAGTTCAAGGTACTGGGACCGAAGGCCGGAAAGCGCATGAGCGCCATCAAGAACGCGCTGGCGCAGGTGAACGGCCATGCGGCGAAAGCTGAGCTGGATTCGACAGGCAAGCTGCACCTCGATCTGGCCGACGGCGGTATAGACCTCCTGCCGGAGGACGTCGAGGTCACGATGGCGCAGACTGAGGGCTACCTTTGCCAGCGCTACGGCGGCGTAACCGTCGCTCTCGAGACGACGCTGACGCCGGAGCTGATCGAGGAAGGCTTCGTCCGCGAGATCATCAGCAAGGTGCAGGTCATGCGCCGCGAAAACGGCTTCGAGGTCACCGACCATATCACGGTGGGACTGTCCGGCAACGACAAGCTGGCGGACATCGTCAAGAAGAACGAGGAAACGCTGAAAAAGGTCACGCTGGCCGATTCCGTGGTCTACGGGACGACGGAAGGCTTCAGCAAGGAGTGGGACGTCAACGGCGAGAAAGTCACGATTACAGTAAAATAACAAGAACATTCGGAGCCGCGCACAAATTTATGTGCGCGGCGTTGCTGTTTTCTAAATATTTCGTGCAAATGCAATTTAATCATGGTAGAATATAATATAGAATAATCGCGGAGGCGATGATTATGGCCGCTTTGATGGACGAACTTCGCGCGCGCGGCTGTGATGTGGAAGGCGCGCTTACCAGATTTTTGAATAATGAAGCTTTCTATGCGAAATGCTATAAAAAATTTTTGGACGATCCGGCGTTTTCGGCATTGGACGAAGCATTAAAAGCCAAGGACGCGGAAACGGCGTTTCGTCATGCGCATACGCTCAAAGGCCTTACTGCGAATATGGGATTGACGCCTTTGTACGATATCGTTGTGAAGATCGTGGAGCCCCTCCGAGGGGGCGCTTACCATGACGATTTGTTGGAAATATACGACGCCATGATGCGGGAACTGGAAGCGTATCGGCGCATCGGGGAACAAAACGGGCTGTAAGGGGCGGCAGGATTTTGGAGAAAAAGAAAAACACAGACGGCTGCAGGGAGTCTTGCTTGGAAGCGGCGCATACACATCATCATGCGCATACGCATCCGCACACGCAAACAAAAGCGGTATTGAATCGCATGGCGCGGTTGATCGGTCATATGCAGTCCGTTCGCCGCATGGTGGAAGACGGCCGGGACTGCAGCGAAGTCCTGCTTCAGCTTTCGGCGGTGGATGCGGCGTTGAAAAATGTGGGGAAAATTATTTTAAAAGACCACATGGAACATTGCATTATCGATGCGGTGCAGAATGACGACAGAGAGGCATTGGCCCGACTGGAGCAGGCAATCGACCGGTTTGTGCGGTGACGAAGGGAGAACCTATTATGGCGCAGCAGAAGAAGCTTCTGGTCATCAACTCGGAGAGCGGCTTGGAGCGTTTTATCGGAAACAAGAAATTGTACCGTGACTATTTGGAAAAATTCCTCTTTGACGGATCATACGAAGAATTTTGTTCTGCGGCCGCCATGGAGAATATCGTTATGGCGGACGAGGCGCTGCACACGTTGATCGGGACCTCGGCAAATCTCAGCCTGGACCGTTTGCATACCGTGGCAAGTGAAGCGGCGCTTAAGCTGAAGATGAGCGACAGTCCCGACAAGATACAGGCGATCGTGGATATGGTGTCGGAGGCATACAACGAGGCCTGCATAGCTGTGCGAAAATACTTGGAGAGTGCGGATTGAGCATCCGTCTTTTTAGCTGTTCGCTTTGGTTTGATGTATCTGCAATATGAAAGCCTCCGTGTTTCGGAGGCTTTTTTCATACCGATTTTGACGTAGTAGGCGGAATGATTATGGAAGAAACGCAATTTGTACGGCGTGTCCGTGAGGCCGGCGGACGCGTTGCCATCGTGGGCGGCTGGGTGCGCGATACGCTGCGCGGCGTAAAGCCCAAAGACAAGGATTACGTCGTGTCAGGCTTGGACGAGAACGATTTTTGCGGGTTGTTCCCGGGCATTCAGAAAGTGGGACGCTCGTTTCCCGTATTTTTATTGGAGCTGGACGGGGTTTCGTCGGAGATCGCGCTGGCCCGGACGGAGCGGAAATCAGGAACGGGCTATCTGGGATTCGAGATTCGCGCGGACAAAAACGTTGCCCTGGAGGACGATCTCTCACGTCGCGATACGACGATAAACGCGATGGCGTTGGAGCTTTTTTCGGACGGGACGCCTTCCCGACGGATTGACCTTTTCGGAGGGGAAGAGGACATTCGCTCCTGTAGGATTCGCGCCGTTTCGGAACGTTTCCTGGAAGATCCGGTGCGGGCGCTCCGGGCGGCGAGACAGGCTGCGGTATTCGGTTTCACGGTGGAGCCGCGGACCATCGATTTCATGTCTGCCTGTCGGGAAGAATTGATGAAGGAGCCGCAGCAGCGTATCTTCGGAGAGCTTTCCCGCGCGCTGGAGGCTTCGCGCCCGTCCGTGTTTTTTCTTACGCTGGAGCGGGCGCGATTATTGGATGCGATATTTCCCGAACTCTTTGCGCTGATCGGGAAAACGCAGCCGGTGGCGTTCCACCCGGAAGGGGACGCGTTTGCGCATACGATGGCGACGGTAGATGCGGTCGCAGAGAGGACGGAGAATATCGTCGTCCGGTTTGCGGCCCTCGTGCACGATCTCGGGAAGGGAACGACGCCGCAGTCCATGCTGCCGCATCATTACGGGCACGAGCGTCGCGGCCTTGACGTGCTGGAAGCATGGAACCGCAGGATGCAGCTTCCCAAGGTGTGGCTGCAGGTTGCGGAATTCGTCATCGCGGAACACATGAGAGCCTCGCGCCTGAAAAAGCCGGGGAAAATTGCGGAGCTTCTGGTCGCGCTGTCTCGCTTGCCCGTTCCTGCCAAAGAAGTGCTGCATGTATTTTGCGTTGACCACGGCGGGCTGCCTCCCTATTTTGAACGATACGACGCGCTCATTGCGGAGCTGCTTTCCATCCGGGGCGGCGACGCGCCAAAGGAACTGCGCGGGGAAGCTGTAGGGGCATGGATTCGGAGCCAACGGACGCACTGCATACGAATGGCGGCAAAGCATTGGCAGGACGAAATGAAGGAATGACCTTCATCTTTACAATTTTGCAAGAGGAATCTATAATAGATAAGGTAGCTTAAATTTTAACAAAGGAGCAAAAGATTTATGGAAAAAACGTTGGTACTTGTAAAACCTGATGCTTTCAAGGGGCGTCATACGGGAGACATTATCAAGATTTACGAGGATGCGGGCCTTCGGCTGGCTGCTGTCCGTATGATGAAAATGACGAAGGAAGTCGCGGCGAAGCATTATGAGGAGCATATCGGTCGTCCGTACTACGGGGAACTGGAGAGCTTTATGACCTCCGGCCCGATCGTGGCGATGGTGCTTGCCGGCGACAACGCTATTGCGAAAGTGCGCGAGATTAACGGCAAGACGGACCCGAAGGAAGCGGCGGACGGAACGATCCGCAAGCTTTATGCGGCGAGCAAGGGCGAAAACGCCGTTCATGCGTCGGACAGCCCGGAAAGCGCTGCGCGTGAGATTCACATTTTCTTTAACGAAACGGAAATTTTCGACTGATTTTGAATGAGGTGAAAGACCATGGGCGTTTATACGAAGACAGGAGACAAGGGTCAGACAAGCCTTTATACGGGACAGCGCGTAGATAAGGATTCTCTTCGCGTCGAAACCTACGGGACCATCGACGAGATGAATTCCGCGCTTGGTATGGCGCGCGCTTTTTGTGAGAACAAGGACGTCCAACAGCTGATTCTCGCGCTTCAGCGGGATATTCCGAGCTTCATGGCGGATCTCGCCAGCATCGGCACCCGCCCGATGATCAACGAGTACCATATCAAGGATATGGAGCAGGAGATGGACCGCATCGAAAATGAAGTCGGCGCGCTCGGGTGCTTCCTGATTCCCGGCAACACAAAAGGCGGCGCGATGCTCGACCTTGCGCGGAC
>JAEERZ010000176.1 GCA_016286075.1 Selenomonadaceae bacterium | reverse complement strand
TATCGGGCCAGCTGTTCATTGATCTCATCCTTGTGGACCAACAACTCTCTCATAATCGGCACCTCCAATCATAAAAACAAAAAACAGGGCGATGAAAGTCGCGAAGACCTCATCGTCCTGTTTCGAACGCCATATTCTGTTCTAAATAATATTATAATTTCCTGGCCGGCGTTTGTCAAACCATCGTCTGTTTCTGGATCGCTTCCGCCAATCTCCGGGCCTCCGGGCTCTCGTCGCTGGTCTTCTTTTCCGCGCTCTCGGCGAATTTCTCCAGCATCACCCGTGCCAGGCCGAACTGTGCCAGCGCGCCGGGACCGTCGATACAGCCGTTTTGGCAGGCCATTCCCTCGAAATAGGCGGCCTTCAGCGTTCCTTTTTTCATCTGCGAAAGCTTTTCCCGGCAATGGTCAAGCCCGCTCGCGTATTCCATGACGGCTTCGCCAGCCCCCGTTTTTTCAAGCACGCCCTTCAGCGAGGACTGGACGCCGCGATGGAGAGGAAAGCCGATTCCCCGCGCTGTCGCTTCGGTGTGGAATTCCTCTGTCGTCCCGGCGCCGAGATCGATTCCGACGCCCTCGAAGACGCACATCAGCTCCTCGTAGGTCATCGCAAAGTCGACGCTCTTCTGATGGCGGAGGGTTTCCGCCTTTTTCGCTATGCAGGGGCCGATGAAGCAGGTACGGGCGTCCTTGTCCCGGTCTTTGACCCATTTCCCGCAGGAAACCATCGGCGACGCGGTCTTCGAGATGTTCTCTTCGTATTCCGGGAAATGCTTTTTTACGAGATCGACGAAGGCGGGACAGCAGGAGCTGGTCATGAAATCCATTTTCCCGGGCACCTTCTCCTGAAATTCCTCCGCTTCGAGAATCGTCGTGATGTCGGCTCCGGCGGCGACCTCGACGACGTCGGAGAAGCCGAGCCGTTTCAGCCCTGCCGCTACCTGGGCGGGCGAGGTTTTCGCTCCGAACTGGCCGACAAAGGAAGGCGCCAGCATGGCGACGACTTTTTCTTTCCGCTTCAGCGCCAGGAGAATCTGAACGATCATGCTCCTTTCGTCAAGCGCTCCGAAGGGGCACGCGCTGCGGCAATTCCCGCAGCCTACGCATTTGCCGTGGTCGATCTGGGTGCGCTTGTCCGATCCCGACGACATCGCGCCCAACGCGCAGGCCCGGATGCAGGGCCGCACGATCTCGAGGATGGCTCCGTAAGGACAGGACTGCGCGCACTTGCCGCACTCGATACATATTTCCCTGTCAATCGTCGCCCGGTTGTTCTGGATGCTTATCGCCTGCTTGGGGCAGTTGTTTATGCATTTATGCTCTATACAATGGCGGCAAAGGTCCGTGACGTAATATTTCTCGATGGGGCAGGCGTCGCAGGCGTCGGGCAGCACGTCCACAACGGGCAGCGACTTGTCGAATTCCCCGGCCAGGGCCGCCTTCGCCGCATTGATGATGTTAAGGCCCAAGGGCTGCCACAGCGCCATCTGGATTCGGTTCTTGAGCACGGCCCGTTCCTTGTGGACGCAGCAGCGGACGCGGGGAGTGTTGTCCCGCACCGTTTGGTACAGGATATCGTAAATATGGTCCGGCAGGCAGTCGTGCCACGTATATTTTGCAATACGCCTCAGAACTTCGCGGCGAAAAGCCGTAATTTGCGTGTTTTCCATAATGCGATCCTCCCGCCCGTCGGTTGGAAGTATTGCCCGCAAAACGATCCCATATTTTGCGGGCAACCTCGGAATATCATTCGCGGCACAATTACGATGAATGAAATTTATACCGCTTACTATATTCGTTATTTTTTCACTAATTCCTTTCCGGCCTGAAGCGCTTTTTTGTTCGCGTCTTCCGTGCCTTTTGGAACTCTCGCGAGGACAGCTTTTTCGATGGCTTCGTCAGATACACAGCCCGTCAGCGCGACGATGGCGCCGATGGCCACGATGTTCGCGAAGAGCGTCTTGCCGCAGGTCTGCACTGCGGTGCGGGTGATCGGAAGGTCGACCCGTTCCCTGCATTTTCCCGGAACGTCCTTCACGAACAGCGTATCCGTGACAATCGTGCTGTGCCCGTCCGTGTCCTTCGAAAATTTGTCCGCCGCCTCCTGGCTCATGGCCAAAAGCACGTCGGGGCATGTCACCCGTCCGAAATAAATCGGTTCGTCCGAGATGATCACTTCCGCCTTCGATGAGCCGCCGCGCGCTTCCGGGCCGTAAGACTGCGACTGGACGGCTTCCTTCCCGTCGATTATCGCCGCCTCGGCCAGGATGATTCCCGCGGTGATCAGGCCCTGTCCGCCAGTACCGGAGAAACGGAAATTGTGCGTCATGATTTCTTCCCCCTCTGCGCGCGTTCGATTACGCCGTCGTACGCCTCGGTGTATTCCTGCACGGCGTCGGATTCGTAAAGCACTCCGATCGGAAATTTGCCTTCCGATATCGCCGTCGCTTTCTTTTCTGCGTCCATTTTTTCCCACGCTGAGATTATTACTCCGTGGTCGCGCTGCCACTCCATCATCTTCGCGGCGCTTCCCGCTTTGTTCTGGCGTCCGAAATTGATCGGGCACGCCGATACGCATTCCACGATCGAAAAGCCCTTGTGCTGTATCCCTTTTGCAATCGCGTCCACCATCTGCGGCACATGGAATGTCGTGGCCCGCGCGACGAAGGTGGCGCCCGCGGCTTTCGCCAGTTCCAGCAGATTGAATGACGGCTCTATCGTCATATACGGGGCGGTCGTCGCCTTGCTGCCTTTCGGCGTCATCGGCGAATACTGGCCTCCCGTCATGCCGTAGATGCTGTTGTTGTAAACCACCAGCGTAAGATCGATATTCCTGCGCGCCGCATGGATCAGGTGATTGCCGCCGATGGCCGTGCAGTCGCCGTCTCCGCTTGCCACGATGACCTTCAGCGAAGGATTCGCCATTTTCACGCCGCTGGCGATTGGGAGCGCACGTCCGTGCAGCGTATTCGCGGTGTTGAAATCAAGATATCCCGAAGAACGGCTGGAGCACCCGATTCCCGAAATCAACGCCACCTCATTTTTATCGAGCCCGATTTTGTCCACCGCTTTCGCGATAGCTCCGGTGATGATTCCGTTCCCGCAGCCGGGGCACCAGATATGGGGAAGACGGCCCGGGCGAAAATATTTTTCCACGATCTGTTCCATTCCCATTGTCAAAGCCCCCTCATTGTTTCATTGCCCTCTTGATTTCAGCCAAAAGCTGTTCCGGCGTCGCGGATTCATTGTCGTATTTCCCGTAAAGCGATATCGGGCATGCGCCGGAGACGACCCGCTCGACTTCCAGCACATACTGGCCGTAATTCAGCTCATGCACGAGGATTCCCTTGACCTTTTTCGCCAGCGCCTTCACCTGCGCCTCGGGGAATGGCCAGATCGTGATCGGACGGAAAAGCCCGGCCTTGATTCCTTCCTTCCGTGCAAGATTGACCGCAGCATAGGCAGAACGGGCAGCACCGCCGAACGCTATCACCGCGAGTTCCGCGTCGTCCATTTTGTATTCCTCATAAGTTACGATATCGTCGAGATTATTGTAGATCTTGTCGTGAAGCCGCGTCACGGATTCGACGGTGCCGGCGGGGGTTCCTTTCGGAAAGCCCGTCTCGTCGTGAACAAGGCCGGTGACGTGCCACCTGTACCCGCTGCCGAAGGGAGCCATCGCCGGGACGAGGTCTTCGGCCGTCGTGCCGTACGCGAGATACTCTTCCGGAGGACACGACGGGATTTTGCGGTCGACCGTCTCGATCTCGCTGTAATCGTCGGGAAGGACGATCTTTTCGCGCATGTGGCCGATCACTTCGTCCATCAGCATGATGACGGGCGTCCGGTATTTTTCCGAAAGACTGACGGCGCGTACCGTCAGATCAAACGCTTCCGGCACGCTCGACGGCGACACGACTATGACCCAATGATCGCCGTGCGTCCCCCAGCGGCTCATCATGACCTCACCCTGCGCGGGAGAGGTCGGCTGGCCTGTGGCCGGACCGACGCGCTGCACGTCCACGACGACGACGGGAATTTCGGAAATGCAGGCAAGGCCGAGCATTTCCTGCTTCAGCGAGAAGCCCGGGCCGGAGGTCGCGGTCATCGATTTTTTCCCGGCCATGGACGCGCCGATGGCCGCTCCGAGCCCCGCAATCTCATCCTCGGTCTGCATGAATTTCCCGCCGACCTGCGGCAGGCGCATGGCGAGCTGTTCTGCGATTTCCGTGGACGGAGTAATCGGATAGCCGCCGTAAAACCGTACTCCGGCAGCGACAGCACCTTCGACCACGGCTTGATTTCCCTGCAAAAGCAATGTCCTCGACATGATTTCACCCCTTACTTATCAACAAATATCGCGTAGTCCGGGCAGCGCATCTCGCACTGTCCGCAGGAGATACAGTCTTTTTCACGGCCTTCTGTGACGGCGCACTTGCCGACTTCGGTCAATTCGAGGACCTTTTTCGGGCAAAAATTCACGCAGATGCCGCACCCCTTGCAGCGTTTGGCGACGAGCTTCAACATTTTCCAACCCTCCTCTCATATCGACTTTGAAACAATAAAAAACGAAAAACAGGACGATGGAAGTCGCGAAGACCTCATCGTCCTGTTCTGAACGTCATATTCTCTTTTCTTGTAATTATAAATTGCGGGCCATCGTTTGTCAAACAGCCATTGCTTGTCAGGGGAAAGGCTTGGAAGTCGGTTCCTGTTTTAGAGGTGTTGGCTCGAACATTTAAGTCGGTTTGGAATGTCCTGTAAAATTTTCAGTGCCAGTTTATGTATTGATTTTTGTTTCCTTTACGCCGGAGCAGGCGCGGCCTCCAAAAGCGGCGAGTCCTCCGACACGACGCGGTTACGTCCGCTTTGTTTCGCCGCGTAGAGAGCCTCGTCCATGCGCTTGAACACGGTCTCGTTTGGTTCGTCGTCATGCCATGTGGCGACGCCGACGCTGCAGGTGATGCGCTGCTTCGGGCAGATGGAGGACGCTTCGACGGCCTT
>JAEERZ010000175.1 GCA_016286075.1 Selenomonadaceae bacterium | reverse complement strand
CAAGATTTACGGACGCAAAGGGGAAATATTATTTTCCCGACGGCAAGGAGCTCACGCTGACGGCGCCTTCGGGCAACTATGACAGCAAGACGAAAAACGTGAAGCTCAGCGGGGGCGTGACGGCAGTCATGTCGGACGGCACGAAACTCATCTGTAAAGAGCTGGAATGGGTGAGCGGCAAGGACCTTTTGGTCGCGACGGGCGATGCGCGCGTCGAGCAGCCGGGCATGAGGCTGGAAGCGGATCGGATAGAAGGCTGGGACGAGTTCAAAGCGTTTCGGGCGACGGGTAAAGTGCATTTTGTTCAGGAGAAGGACAAAAAAGGAGAGAAAGCAAAATGAGACGGTTTAAGACGGCTGCGGGGTGGGCGGCGTTGGCGGCGGGCTGCCTGCTGGCTTCGGCGGTGGCGTTGGCTGCGCCCGAGGGCGAAACGCAAAAGACTGAAAGCCAGAAAGGGATTTCGGAGCTCAACGCGGATACGGTGGAATACAATGTAAAAACGGGCCAGATGAAGGCGGAAGGTAACGTCGTGATTCATTATGACGGCGGCGTGGTAACGGGGGCGTCCGCCGCTTACAATACAAAAACTTCGACGGGAATGATGACAGGCGGCGTCGTTGCGGATAAAGAGGATATGCATCTGGACTGCGACCGCATCGAACTGGTGTCGAAAACAAAAATGAGGGCAATCGGGAACGTGCACGGCTGGCAGAAAGACAAGCGGGTGGATGCCCCTATCGTCGAATATGACAACGAGGAAGGATATGCCTGTCTGCCGGAGGGCGGTTCCTTGTCTGCGGCGGAGGGCACTTTTACCGCCGATTATATGGAAGGCTGGACGAAAACCGAACACGCGAAGGGCGTGGGCAACGCCCATATCATCAGCCCGCCGAGGGATTTCGAGGGTGGCGGAGACGAAGCCGAATATTTCGGAAAAGAAACCGGGAAACTGGTGTTGACAGGGCACGCTTGGGCAGTACAGGAAAACAATACGCTGAAAAGCGGACGTTTGACGGTGTTTTTGAAGGACAGGAGCAATACGGAAACGGTGACAAATGAAGAAGGAAAAGAAGAACAGTAACCGCCTTTCACCGGAGCAGCCGGCTGACAAGGAGATAACGGAAACGAATACGACCGAGGAGCCCCGGATGGACAATCACGGAGGGGCGGGCGCGCAGGGGCGCGTCTTCGAGCAAAGAGCCGCTTCCCACGAGCAGATGACCATTGAAGTCAAGGACCTCGTCAAGACCTTTAAAAATAGGAACGTGGTAAACGGCGTTTCCCTGCAGATGCGCACGGGTGAGATTGTCGGACTTTTGGGGCCCAACGGCGCGGGCAAGACGACGACCTTTTACATGATTATCGGCTTGGAGCATCCGAACGCCGGGGAAGTTTTCATCGGCGACCAAGAGGTCAGCAATCTGCCGATGCATCAGAGGGCTGCCATGGGCATCAGCTATCTGGCGCAGGAAGCGTCGATTTTCCGGCGCCTGACCGTCGAAGAAAATCTGATGGCGATCTTGGAGACGACGGAGCTGTCGCCGGCGGAACGAAAAGACCGTATGGACGCTCTCCTGGAGGAATTTCACGTTACGCACGTCAAGGAACGGCGCGGGACGGAGCTTTCCGGCGGCGAGCGGCGGCGGGTGGAGATTGCCCGCTGCTTAGCCATCGAGCCGCGGTTCATATTGCTGGACGAACCCTTTGCAGGCGTCGACCCCATTGCCGTGGCGGATATACAGGGAATCATCGCGTATCTCCGGGAACGGGGCATCGGCATCCTGATTACCGACCACAATGTGCGGGAGACCTTGAATATCGTCGATCGGGCGTACATCATGAACCTCGGCGAGATTCTCATCGAGGGGGACCGGGACACGGTGGCGAACGACCCGTTGGCGAAAAAGTTCTATCTGGGCGATAATTTCACGTTGTAGGAGTATTTTTGCCTATGCATATCCGTATTTTAGACAAATATATTTTCAAAGAAATACTGCTGACGTTCCTGTTCAGCATTTGCGCGTTCACAGCCGTATTCATGGGTTCCGGGACGCTGTTCCGCATCGCGGAGTACATCACGGACTATGGCGCCTCCCTGGCTTCGGTGGCAAAGATTTTCGTTTTGAGCCTGCCGGGGGTCATCGTCTGGACGTTTCCGATGTCGATGCTTTTGGCGACGCTGCTGGCCTTCGGACGGCTTTCCAGCGGCAGCGAGATTACCGCGATGCTGTCCTGCGGTATCAGCTTTAAACGGCTTTGCGTGCCGGGCGTCATCCTCGGCTTTGTCATGAGCCTGTTTTCCGTTTGGTTCAACGAATACATCGTGCCGTGGTCCAACGACGCTTACGAGCGCGTGCTCAACTATGAAATCAAGAAAAACGTGGCGCCGAAGTCGCAGGACCATATCATCATCAAGGACATCAAATCCGGCACGATCCAGCGCCTGCTGTACGCGCGCCGCTATAACGGCGATACGCAGCAGATGGAAGGCATCACGATACAGATTTTTGACCAGGGGAAAGCGACGCATGTGGAAAATGCGGCCTACGCCGAATGGAAGGAAAATGAATGGGTGATGCACCAGGGCGTCATTTACGACGTCACCCGGGGAGAAAACCAGGAACAGCTTTCCCGGCATACGGTGCATTTTGATACCCAGACCTTGCCGGTGAACCAAAGCCCGCAGGAGATCGTGAACGCCCAGAAGAGGCCCGAGGCGATGACGATCCGGGAATTGAAGGAGCAAATCAAGATTCTTTCCGATCAATACGTCGATACGTCCAAGCTGGAGACGGAGATGTATCAGCGCGTCACGATCCCCTTCGCCAGCTTCGTATTCGCGTTGGTCGGCATGCCGCTGGGCCTGCAGCCGAACCGTTCCGGGTCGTCCCGGGGGTTCGCGGTCAGCCTGATCGTCATTTTCATTTATTATATGCTGATGGTATTGATGGGCGCGATAGGCCAGAGCAGCGCCGTGCCCCTTTGGCTCGGCGTTTGGATGCCCAATATCATCTGCTTCTTTGCGGGGTTATTCTTTATCCGGCAGGCGTCGCGCTGAAGCGCGGCAGCCGGATTGCTGTTTGCGGATTTTCGTTGCGAAAGAAGGCACAAGGGATATGTACGGAATCGTTCTCATAGCGGCTCTGATCGTTACCGGCGGAGCCATCGCGGTCATCGGCGACCGCGTCGGCTCCAAGGTGGGCAAGAAGAAGCTTTCCCTGTTCGGGCTTCGCCCGCGCCACACTTCGGTCATCGTCACGATTATCACCGGCGTCGTCATCACGACGCTGACCTTCGCGGTGCTGGCGGCGGCCTCGGAAAACGTGCGCGTCGCTCTTTTCGGAATGGAAAAGCTCAACGAGGAAATGCGGGGCACGCAGGCGCGGCTGGACGAGGCCGGGCAGAAGCTGGCCGCGGCGGAAAAGCAGCAACGGGCGGCGGGAGAAGCGCTGAAAAAATCTCAGGGCGAAGTGGACGCGCTGAAACAGGAACAGGCGGAATTGGAAGTTCGAACACAGGAATTGACCGAAGGCAACGCGCAGCTGGAAACCGCGAAGCGGGAACTGACTGCGGCGAACGAAAACCTCACCGCGCAAAACGGTACATTGGCGACGGAGAACAAGGAACTGGAGCAGCGCACGGAGGCTCTTCGCGAAGGCCTTATCATCATGCGCGAGGGCGACATCATATTCCGCGCCGGCGAAGTGTTGTCCAGCGGCGTTGTCCGCAGCGGTCGCCCGTCGGAGGAGATCCGCGGCGATATGGGGGCGTTGCTTCAGCTGGCCAATGCAGGCGTAGCGGAGCGGCTCGGCGCGGACAAAGAGGAGAATCTTGTTTGGATTTACACGCCGGAGTTCGAGGAAGCGGCGAAGGTCATTGCCGAGACCGGGGACGACGCGGTGGTGCGCATCGTCGCGGCGGGCAATCTTGTGAGAGGAGAGCCGGTGCGCGCGACGTTGGAGATGTTCAAAAACCGTACCGTATATCGGCAGGGCGAACTTGTGCTTGCCCGTTCATTCCTTCTTTCCACTGACCAACAGGGCGAAGCGGAGAATATCGTCATGAGTTTGCTGCAGGAGGTTAACGCTGTGGCGAAGGAGCAGGGCGTCCTGCCCGATCCGATTCGGGGCAGCGTCGGCGTCATGGCGAGTTCGCAGTTCTATGAAGCGGTCAACGCTGTGGCGGCTACCCGAGGGACGGGTAAGATCAGCGCTTATGCCAGGGAGCAGACGGATTCCGTTGGGCCGTTGCGCCTGCGGCTCGTCGTGGAAGCGGAAGGCACGGCGGAATAAAGGAGGTCGTGCCGATGGTTGTCGCGGCAATCGATCCGGGGCGGGAGAAATGCGGCGTTGCCATTGTGGCGGAGGATGGGGAAGTGCTGGAGCAAAGCGTCGTTGCCACGGTCTGGCTGGCCGACGAGATGGCGGAAAGAGTCCGGCGGTTTTCGCCGGAGCGGATTCTTTTGGGAAACGGTACGACAAGTCGCGCCGCGGAGGCGACAATTCGGGAAAACTTGCCGGATATTCCCATCGAGATCGTGGACGAATACAGGACTACCGACGACGCCAGACGCGCCTATTGGAAGGCGAATCCGCCCACGGGATGGCGGCGGTTTTTTCCGACAAGCATGCAGGTGCCGCCGGAGCCGGTGGACGATTATGTGGCGGTGCTTTTGGCGCAGAGGTATCTGATTAACCGAAGAAAATGAAAGCGCCGCGCGCCGGGTGCGGCGGGGAGGAATAGTAATGAGCGAAACGCAGACGAGGCCGGATTGGACCGAATATTTCCTTGATATCGCCCGCGCCGTCGGGCGGCGTTCCACCTGCCTGCGCAGGAAATACGGCGCGATCATCGTCAAAGATAAAATCATCATCAGTACCGGCTACAACGGCGCGCCCCGCGGCGAAGCGAACTGCATCGACACGGGCGTTTGCGAACGCGAGCGATTGCATGTTCCCAAAGGGCAGAATTATGAGCTTTGCGTGGCCGTCCACGCCGAGCAGAACGCCAGCG
>JAEERZ010000174.1 GCA_016286075.1 Selenomonadaceae bacterium | reverse complement strand
TCGACAACACCCCCGTACATCCTGAGTCTTACGCCCTTGCGGAAAGGATTCTCGACCGTCTCGGGTTCGAGCCGCAGGACCTCGGCGACCGAAAGTCCGTCGATTTTCTCGCGGCAAAGGCCAAGCTCGTGAACGAGGAAAAGCTGGCAAAGGACCTTGACGCGGGGCTGCCCACCGTCCGCGACATCCTTGCGGCGCTGGTGAAGCCGGGCCGCGACCCGCGCGAGGACTTGCCCGCGCCGCTGACGAGGCAGGCCATCGTCAAGCTCTCCGACATCAAACCGGGCACCATCATGCGCGGTACGGTACGGAATATCACCGACTTCGGCGTATTCGTGGACATCGGCATCAAGACGGCGGGGCTCATCCATATCTCCGAGCTCAGCAATAAGCGCGTGCGGCATCCGCTGGACGTGGTGGCCGTCGGCGACGTCCTGAACGTCATGGTCATCAAGGTGGACGAAGAGCGCGGGCGTATCGGCCTCTCGCTGCGGCAGGTTCCGGCGGAGCAGAGAGCGGGCTGACGGTTTATATTGCATATAAGGAAAGTGCTGTAAACAAGCGTATATAGGATGGGGCCGGGGCGACGGAGGGTCGTATATGACGGAAAAAGAAGCGCTCAAGCGTCGGATTGACGCGGCGGCGGGCAGGGAAAAGGCGGATCTCGTGCTGAAAAACTGCCGGATCGTCAACGTTTTTTCGGGAACGATCGAGGCGGGGGAGATTGCCGTCAAAGACGGTGTGATTGTCAGCACGAATGCGGGCTACGAGGGGCGCGAGACGATCGACGCGGAGGGACGCTTTGCCGCGCCGGGTTTCATCGACGCGCATATCCATATCGAATCGTCCTTTGTGAGCCCGGAACAGGCGGGGCGAATGCTCGTCCCCCGAGGCACCGCCACCATCGTCGCCGACCCGCACGAGATCGCCAACGTCTGCGGCCTCGACGGCCTTCGTTATATGCTGGAAGCGGCGAAAAGAACGAAGCTCAATATCCTTTACGCGATGCCCTCCTGCGTGCCCGCCACGCCTTTTGAGAACGCGGGGGCGAAGCTCGACGCGGAGGATATGGAAGAAATGCTTGCGGACGAGCGCATTTTCGGGCTGGGGGAATTTATGAATGTGCCCGGCGTCGTCCAGGCTGACGACTCGGTGCTGGACAAGCTGACGCTGGCCCGCCGCATGGGAAAGATCGTGGACGGTCACGCGCCCGCCCAATCCGGCAAAATCCTAAATGCTTACGCCTGCGTGGGAATCTTGGGCGACCATGAATGCCGGACGGCGGACGAGATCAAAGAACGGATCGCGAAAGGAATGTTCGCGCTGCTGCGGGAAGGCTCGGCCTGCCATGACCTGCGAGAACTTCTCAAGGGCGTCACAGAGGCGAACAGCCGCCGCGCGATGTTCTGCTCGGACGACCGGCAGCCGCATACCATGTTGACCGAAGGACATATCGACAATCATCTTCGCATTTGCGTCGAGGAAGGCTTTGACCCAGTGACGGCGATTCGCATGGCGACGTTGAACGCGGCGGAAGCGTTCCGCCTGTACGACCGGGGCGCCATCGCTCCGGGACGGCGTGCGGACGTCGTACTGCTGGACGATTTGAAGGAGTTTCACGCGCATCAGGTCTTTCTCGGCGGCGAGCTGGTCGCGGAAGAGGGACGTTATCTTCCGGAAATGGCCTTCGCCGACATTTCCACCGTTCGCGGCAGCGTAAACGTCAGGAATTTCTCAGCAGAACGCTTCAAGCTGAAGCTTACGGGCAACAAAGTCCGCGTCATCGGCGTCCAAAAGGACGGCATTGTGACTTCAAAGGAAATTGCCACGGTCAAAACGGACGACGGCGGCGATTTTGTATTCGACCCCGCTCAGGACGTTTGCAAGATTGCGGTCGTCGAGCGGCACCACGGCACGGGACAAGTCGGCGTCGGGCTGCTGGGCGGTTACGGCATCAAATCCGGCGCCGTCGCCATATCGGTGGCCCACGATTCCCACAACATCATCGTCGCGGGCGTCAGCAACGAGGAAATGGCCTTCGCCGTCAAAGCGTTGATTTCGATGGAAGGCGGCATGGTCGTCGTCAGAGAGGGAAAGGTGCTGGCCGCTATGGCGCTTCCAATTGCGGGGCTGATGACCACCGAGAGCGGCGAATGGGTTGCGGAGCGGCTGCACGCACTCCATGAAAAGGCGCGGAATGAGCTCGGAGTCAGTGCTGACGTGGAGCCGATTATGACGCTGACCTTCATGGCGCTTCCGGTCATCCCCGCGCTGAAGCTAACCAACCGAGGACTTTTCGACGTCGAGAAATTCGATTTCGTGTCGCTGGAGGAGGAATAAAACATTGAAAAAGAATCGAACGAATTTTATGGTTTCCGTCGCGGCGGGCTTCCTGTGTTTCACTGTTTCCTGTGCCGAAGCCTGCACCACGACGATTGTGACGAAAGGGGCCTCCGCCGACGGCAGCGCCTATGTCACCCATTCCAACGACGCCTATGAGAGCGACCCGAGCATTATTTATGTGCCCGCGAAGGATCATCCGGCGGGGACGATGCGAAAGGTGTACCCCTGCGCCATTGCATGGGACGAGCTGCCGGAGTATGAATGCTATGGAAATCCGCGTCTCGTCGCGCCGGAGCGGGCGGAGGCATACGACTATCCCGGCAGGAAGAAGACGAAGCCGCTGGGAGAAATCCCCGAAGCGGCTCACACTTACGCTTATATCGACAGCGATTACGGCGTGATGAACGAGCACGGGCTGATGCTGGGCGAATGCACGAACAACTCCGCCAATCTCGAATATCTGGAGCCGAAAGAAGGCCGCGGCATTTTTTACGCCGCGGAGTTGGGACGCGTCGCCCTTGAACGCTGCCGCACGGCGCGGGAAGCGATTCGGCTCATGGGCGAGCTGATCGACGAATACGGCCTGTGGGGGACGGGGGAAACGCTCCTCGTGGCGGACAGGGACGAAGGCTGGGTGCTGGAAATGCAGCCGACGCCCACGGGCAAAGGCGGATTTTGGATTGCCCAGCGCGTGCCGGACGGAGAGTTCTTCGTAGCGGCGAACCAATTCCGCATTCACGCGATAAAACCGGGAAGCCCCGACCAAATCTTCAATCCGCGACTGCCCGACATGCTGAAGGAAGCGGGCTGGGCCGCCTATGACAAAAAAGGGAATCTCGACTGGGTGCGTTCCATGAAGGCCGTGGAAGATTTTCATCCGTACTTCGCGCTGCGCCGGGTCTGGCGCGCCCTTTCCCTCGTCGCTCCGTCGGCGAATCTTCCCGCGAAAGTGAAAAACTGGGACACGGAGGCATATCCCTTTTCCGTCCGCCCCGATCATCCGCTGACGTTGGCGGAGATCATGGATTTGCACCGCGACGCCTATGAGGGGACGAAGTTCGACCGGCGAAACGGCGAGAACGCCGGGCCGTTTGCTTTGCCCTATCGGTATGGCCCGACGAAATGGGAACGCTCCATCACGAGTTCGAACACTGCTTATACGTGGATCGCACAGGCAAAGGACGGCTTGCCCTGCCCGATTTTCTGGCTTTCCATGAGCGCCCCGAAAGAAAGCGTATATATTCCTTTTGCCGTCGCGCCGACGCCAGAAGCTTATGTGCAGACTGACCGCAAGAAGTTTGACGCGGCGAAGGCATGGTGGATTTCCCAGCAGGTGACGACGCTGACGAAGGGCTATTACAGCGCGATGTCTCCCAAAGTGCTGAACGCCGCCCATGAGGAGGAGCGGCGTTCGATGGAGTTGGTCGCGGCCTCGTCCGGGCAATCGGCGGAAGATTTCGCCCAGACGCTTCGGGACAACGCGGAACGCGTCCTTTCGGATTGGCGCGAGCTATACGGAAATCTGCTGGCGGAGCATGACGGCGGAAACAGTCTCGACTATGCCGACACGTTCCAGCCCAAGGCGGACAAGGTGCAAAAATATTAGAACCGATTAGCTTCATATCAGATTTTCCTGAACAGCCGTGGAGCTTTCACGGCTGTTCTTGATAAACAAAGGAGCGGCTTCTGGCGAGGCCGCTCCTTTGTTTTACAGTATGACTTCTTTGTTGTCCAAGATCGCCTTGCCAGCCGCGCATGCCGGGCAATCGCACCACTTTTCGCCGGCGGCGATGATTTCCTTGAAATGGGCCGTCATCTGTGCGGCAAATTCCGCTCCGACTATTTTTTGGCCGGATTCCGACTCAAAGAAGCGGAGCGTATTTTCGGCGGTCTGTACGTCTTTTTCCAATTCGGCGATGAGCTTCGCTCCAAGTGCCTTTTCCTCCGCCGTTCCTTGCGCTTTCAGCCAATTCTCGGCCAGCGTCTTGAGCGGCGGGTAACAGCTTGGCGCGTTGATAAGGTCTTTGGCTTTTTCCATGATTTCCGCTTTGGTCATTTTGTTTTCCTCCTTCATGCAGGAATTGTCGTCTGCTTTCATGGATCATTTTATCATATCGAACCATGGAATGCCATTTATATAGCATGACGATGGCGGTTGCTTTGTCGAAAAATTTATGGCATAATTTCTGTGGTAGGAAAGTAGGATTTTCCTACTTTCCTACCACAGAAATTTCAATCACTCGAAAGGGGCGATATCATGGGAGTCGAGATCGTAACAGTTTCAAGAAAAGGGCAGGTTGTCCTGCCGTTGGAGATGCGCAAGGCTCTTTCCATTTCCGGCGGAGGCGCGATGGCGGCTTTTGCCACGGACAAGGTGATTGTGCTGAAGCCGGTCGAGCTGCCGACGACGGAGGAGTTTACCGAGTGGCTGGAGGAAGCGCAGGCGTGGGCAAAGAAAGCCGGATTTGACGAAGCGGACGTCGCCGGCGTCGTGAAGTCCGTCAGGAGAAAGAAACGTAAATGAAGATTGTCCTTGACACGAATGTCGTCGTTTCGGCGTTTTTCTTCGAAGGGGATCCCCGCCAAATCCTTGAGGCTGTGATGCAGGGGAGAGCGGTGGCTTATGCCACGAGGGAAATCGTCGAGGAATATGAAGCGGTTTTTGCGAAAATGAAGGCGGGAAAGAAAGGGAACATCCCTCGAAACCTCCTGCTTCCGTTTATCTCGCGGCT
>JAEERZ010000173.1 GCA_016286075.1 Selenomonadaceae bacterium | reverse complement strand
TTGAGGTTGTATATGGGAAATTAGCCTTCTGACCATATGCGTCCAGGCTGTTTCCGATATTCCAACCTGCTGTCATGTCTGAGACAACCTGTGCGGCTGTTCTGTTTGTACCGCCGGCAGCATTTGGTGTTTTCACAGAAGATGCTGTTACGACGATTATCAGAGATAACACCAACAATAATAATCGCTTAATTGTTTTACCATTATGCATTCTTATGCATCTCCCTCCGTGTTGCTGCCATGACATACATATATAATACGTTTACGAAACCGTTATAGTCAATAACATAAGTTTCATGTGTATTAATTTTAAGGGAGTCCTTTATTAACAGGTTTCAAATTCATAGCGCTAATTTTTGGAGTAGGAAAGTAGGATTTTCCTATTTTCCTACTCCAAAAATTTGAAGGGTTGTTTTCGTTCGATTAAAAAAGTCCTTGAAAACGTCGATTCATGCCCTTTCCAAAGGTTTTGGTTTTGCGTGATCGACTAAACGAAACGCGTCGAAATCGTCAGGCGTCGAACGCCATCTGATGCCGTATGACGAGATAAAATCGGGTATGGATGAAAGTCCTTGTTCAGCGATTCTTTGATTTCAAAGAAAATAAAAGATAATAAAAAAGAAAAAAGGGTTTTCGCGGCGTATAAAGAATGATATTATATCATTGGAATATTTTGCGCGAGGTGAAACGATGGAGCGAAGGGATACGGGCTGGCATAGCGAGCGGCTTGGAAAGGGAATGGGAATCCGCGTTTACGGACACGGCGGCAGACCGGTGCTGGTGTTTCCGACGCAGGACTCGATGTGCGACAACTTCGAGAATTTCGGCATGATCGATACTTTGGCAGAGCCGATCGAGAATGGGCGCATTCAGCTTTTCTGCGTGGATACGGTGGACAGCGAGTCGTGGTCGAACGTATGGGGCGACAAGGGATGGCGCGCCGCGCGGCAGGAAACGTATTACGATTACATTATTGAAGAGGTTTTGCCGTTCATCCGCTCGGAGTCCGGAGGCGCGCTTCCGATCGTGACGGGCTGCAGTATGGGGGCGACCCATTCGGTGATCGTGTTTTTCCGCCGGCCTGAGCTTTTCTCCGGCGTGCTGGCGATGTCGGGCGTATATGACGCACGGTATTTTTTCGACGGTTGGATGAATGAGACGCTGTATTGGAATTCCCCGGTGGATTTCCTGGCGGGACTTCCGCAAGACCACCCGTATGTGGATTTATATAACCAGAAGAAGATGGTGCTTTGCATCGGGCAGGGCCAATGGGAAGATGAAGGCCGGGTGACCACGGCGAGGCTTCGCGATATATTTAACGAAAAAGGGATTCATGCATGGGTGGATTTCTGGGGATATGACGTCGATCATGATTGGCCATGGTGGAAGAAGCAAATCGTTTATTTTTTGCCATATTTGATGGGAGAAAGGTAGGGACTCGGTTATGAATTTCGTTTTTATCTCTCCACATTTTCCACGCACATATTGGCTGTTTTGCGATCGTCTGAAAAGGAACGGGGCAAATGTGCTCGGCATCGGGGACTGCCCTTATGATATGCTTGAAGCGCATGTGCGAGAGTCGCTGACCGAGTACTATTTTGTCGAGAATATGCAGGATTACGACCAGATGCTGCGGGCGGTGGGCTTTTTCACGTTCAAGTATGGGAAGATCGATTGGATCGAGTCGAACAATGAGTTTTGGCTGGAGCAGGACGCGCGGCTGCGGACGGATTTTCATGTGACGACGGGCGAGCAGGAGGACGGCATCGGACGGCTGAAGCATAAGTCGAGCATGAAACCGTATTATAAGAAGGCGGGCATCGCGACGGCGCGGCTGGCGCCGATTCCGACGATAAAGGAAGCCCAGGCTTTTGTAAAGAAAGTCGGATATCCGGTTATCGTAAAGCCGGATATCGGCGTGGGAGCGAACGATACCTACCGTCTCGACAAGGACTCGGAGCTGGAATGGTTCTTCAAGGAGAAGCTGCCGGTTCCCTATGTGATGGAGGAGTTCGTGACCGGCAATATTTACTCGTATGACGCGATCATCAATTCGGAGGGGGAGCCGCTGTTCGAGTCGATGACGGCATGGCCGCCGTCGATCATGGATATCGTATTGAAACAGACGGATCTTGCCTATTATGTGGCGGCGGATATGCCGGACGATCTTCGCGAGGCCGGACGGGCGACCGTGGAAGCGTTTGGCGTCAAGCGGCGTTTCGTGCATTTGGAATTCTTCCGTTTGACGGAAGCGAAGAAGGGGCTTGGCAAAAAAGGCGCGATTGTCGGCCTTGAAGTCAATATGCGGCCGGCTGGCGGGTATACGCCGGATATGATGAATTTCGCGCATTCGACGGACGTCTATCAGATATGGGCTGATATGGTAACGACCGATAAGCGGCTGCTGCCGGACAGCGGGGATCACGGCTTCTGCATTTATGCGGGACGGCGCGATTGCCACGAGTATGTGCATACGCATGACGAGG
Organism: Selenomonadaceae bacterium; assembly: GCA_016286075.1. Classification (GTDB taxonomy): domain Bacteria; phylum Bacillota; class Negativicutes; order Selenomonadales; family Selenomonadaceae; genus RUG12372. The sequence goes on along the minus strand of JAEERZ010000173.1, from coordinate 2,602 downwards.
TGATGGAGCGTTACGGCGCCAATATCGTCATGCAGGAAGAGATGCCTCCGATGATGCGGCCGCAGATGGGAAATTATATGTACACGGCGCGACTTCGGACGGAGGAGGACGCAAAGGCGTTCATTCATTTCGTACAGGAGCAGAAGTGAGGACGGCGTTATGAGGAAACAAGTATTACTGAAGGACTTGAAGCCGGGCATGATCTTGGCGCAGGCCCTCATGTCCCCGCAAGGAGATTTGCTGATGGGCGCGGGGACGATGCTGACGGTGTTCGTCATCGCCCTGCTGCAGGATCCTGCGTATATGACGGACGTGCTGCCGGAGGGAGTCGGCATCGACGAGATGACGCTGCATGTCGAAATCCCGGTACGGACCGCGCGTTTACCGGTGGAGGATATCGCTCCGGCAAGAGAGGAGGGCGGCGAACGCAAGCCCCCCGATCCGGCGAAGGACACTCTCTTGGATCCGGAGTATGTGCAAACATACGATACGGTCATGGGGCAGTTGGAGGGAATTTTCAATCCCAAGACGATCAGTCGCGGGATCGACCTCGACGCAATCGGCCAGTTGATCGCCGACCGCTATCTGGACAAACTCTGCGACGGGACACGGGCAGTCGCGCAGCTTCACAATATGAATCGCGAAGGGAATTATCTGTTGCATCATAGCCTTCATGTCGCGATCTTGGCCGGACTGATGGGCAGGTGGCTGCGTTGGCCCCAGGAGTACAGGGCGCGTCTCATTTTGGCGGGGCTGCTGCACGACGTCGGCAAACTGAAGATTTCCAACGATATATGGGGGAAATCGGGCAGGCTGTCTCCGCAGGAAATGAGTATCATACGCCGTCACCCTACATTCAGTCAGGAGATTCTTGCAAAAAGCGGGCTGGGTAACGAGGCGGACCTCATGGCGGGCGTGTTGCAGCACCATGAGCGCGGCGACGGCAGCGGGTATCCGTCCGGCATCAGGAAAGACTCGATTTCGCCGTTTGGCAAGATTTTAGGAATCATCGACGTCTATGACGCGATGACTTCAAACCGCGGTTATGCGCGCAAGAGTTCGCCGTTCCATATCTTTGACCACTTGACGGCGGATATGATGTCGGGCAAACTCGACGCGGAATACGGCGTGCTGTTCGTGAAAAAGGTTTGCCATGCGCTGACGGGGAGCTGGGTGCGGCTGAAGAGCGGCGAGAAGGCAAAGATCATTTACATCGATCAAAGCCGGACCAATTCTCTGCCGATTGTCGAGACGACGGAAGGGAAATTCTACGATCTCGCGCACGACAGTCAGGCCAAGATCACGGAGATGATGACGCTTTCGGAAGCGATAGTGTAATAGGAAAAGAAAGAAAAGGAAGGGGCAGGATTCGTCCCTTCCTTTTCTTTTTGGGTTAAGCTATAATGAAAGGAAATGCAGGGGAGGCGGAAAACGTGGCCGTGGTGCCGAAGCTCAATACGATGAAATTTGATACGGAAATGCCGTTTCGCGTGGACGCGCCTTTCCAGCCGATGGGCGACCAGCCGCAGGCTATCGAGGATTTGGCGCTGGGCATCGAGAACGGCATGGAGGCGCAGGTGCTGCTCGGCGCGACGGGAACGGGCAAGACTTTTACCATCGCGAAGGTCATCGAGAAGGTGCAGAAGCCCACGCTTGTCATCGCGCACAATAAGACGCTGGCGGCGCAGCTTGCCAGCGAGTTCAAGACGTTCTTCCCCGACAATTACGTCGGTTATTTTGTCAGCTATTACGATTATTATCAGCCGGAAGCCTATATCGCCTCGACGGATACCTATATTGAAAAGGACGCTTCCATCAACGACGAGATCGACGAGCTTCGCCACTCGGCGACCTGCTCGCTGTTCGAGCGGCGGGACGTGATCGTGGTGGCCAGCGTTTCGTGCATCTACGGTCTCGGCTCGCCGGAGAGCTACCATGATATGGTGCTTTCGCTGCACAAGGGACAGGTAATCGACCGGGACGCGATTTTGCGTAAGCTCGTGGCGATCCAATACGAGCGCAACGACGTCGGTTTCGACCGCGGCCGGTTCCGCGTACGCGGCGACACGGTGGAGGTCTTTCCCGCCGGGTACAACAGCCGCGCCGTCCGCATCGAGATGTTCGGCGATGAGGTCGACCGCATTCTCGAGTACGACGTGACGACGGGAGAGGTTTACGGCGAACGCACGCATTCGATGATTTTTCCGGCATCCCACTATGTGACGTCTCACGAGGATATGGAAATCGCGATGGGGACGATTCGCGAGGAGCTTGCCGAGCAGCTTGCATTCCTGCGGGGCAACGGGAAACTGTTGGAGGCGCAGCGGCTGGAGCAGCGCACGAACTACGATCTCGAAATGATGCAGGAAATGGGCTACTGCTCCGGCATCGAGAATTACTCGCGCCATCTGACGCACCGAAAAGCGGGCGAGGCCCCTTACACGCTGCTGGATTATTTCCCGGAGGATTTCCTGATCGTGATGGACGAGTCCCACGTCACGATGCCGCAGCTTCGAGCGATGTACGCGGGCGACCGTTCCCGCAAGGAATCGCTGGTGGAAAACGGGTTCCGTCTGCCGTCGGCCTTTGACAACCGGCCGCT
>JAEERZ010000006.1 GCA_016286075.1 Selenomonadaceae bacterium | reverse complement strand
GGTAGCCGGCCTGCGCCTCGCTCATAGGCTGCCCGTTTTGCAGCGCGTAAACATCCTCCGCCAACGACAGCGGCGTTTTCACCTCCGCCGAAGGTGCGTCGGGAACGACGGCGCCGCTCCTCGTTCGCGCGTTGTCGTAATCGAGACGAAGGACGTTCGGATAGACGGTCTTCAGCTTTCGCATGGCGTCCGGCACGTCCTCTTCGTCCGTCAATATGATGCGGAGATAATCGTCCGTCGCCGTGCCTTTGTAGTTCTCCTGCTTCATCAATTCATCGTAGGTATTCCTGATTTCCCGCAGCTCATGCAAAGGCTTCAGCGGGATCGTGCGAAGGGCGACCTCTCCTTTCACATCCAGCTCGGCAATCGTGATCGACTTTTCATCGCCCGCCTCGGAAAACGAATATTTGAGCGGCGTGCCGGAATAACGCACGCGCGCCGAGCCGATATTCTGCGGGCGGTGGATATGGCCGAGGGCAACGTAAAAGAAGGGCTCGAACACCGACGCATCCACATTGTCCAGCCCGCCGACGGAGATTTCCTCCGAATCCGAGCGCGTCGCTCCCGTCACGAACTGATGAGCGACCAATACGCTTCGCCGCTTCGGATCGAGCGCCATGTGTTCCACCGCGACGCGCAGCGCATCCGTATAGCTCTCCACCTTTTCCTCGGGAAACGCCGTCGACACGTGAATCGGTTTCACAAACGGCAACAGAAAAATGTCGACGGGGCCGTGCTCGTCCGTCAGCGTCACCGGACGAACTTCTCCGTCGTAAGCGGGCGCGGAAACATGGACGCCGCTTTTCGCCATGATGCGTCCGCCGTAAGCCACCCGCGCCGCCGAGTCATGGTTGCCGCTGATGACGAACACCGTCTGCCCGTCCGCCGAAAGCTCCGAAAGGAAGTCGTCGAACAGCCGCACCGCCTCCGCCGAAGGCGCGCTCTTGTCGTAGATGTCCCCGGCAATCAGCACGGCGTCCGGCTTCTCCTCCCGCAGCGCCTCGCAAATCTGCCGCAAAATGAACGGCTGGTCCTCCTCCAAAAAGGAACGCTCATAGAGCCGCTTCCCCAAATGCAGGTCTGAGATATGCGCGAATTTCATCTTCCCGTTTCCTTTTCAATTCCCGCCACCGCGTAGGCCGACATGCCCTCGCCGCTGCCGGTGAAGCCGAGGCGCTCTTCTGTCGTCGCCTTGACGTTCACGCAGTCGCGCTCCACGCCGAGGACGCGGGCAATATTTTCCGCCATTTTTTCAATATGAGGCGCAAGCTTCGGCGCCTGCGCCACGATTGTCGCGTCCACGTTTCCGACGCGGTAACCCTTTTCGCGAACGAGCCGAACGACCTCCGCCAGGAGCTTCATGCTGTCCGCGCCTGCAAATTTCTCATCCGTATCGGGGAAATGCCGCCCGATGTCGCCGAGAGCCGCCGCGCCCAGCAATGCGTCCGCCACTGCGTGCAAAAGCACGTCCGCATCCGAATGGCCTAAAAGCCCTTTTTCCCAAGGAATTTCCACGCCGCCGAGAATCAGCTTTCGTCCCTCGACGAGACGATGCACGTCGTAGCCCATGCCAAACCTCGTCATTTATTTTCCTCCTTGTTCCGATACGCCCGAATCTTCTCGCTGACCGTCGCGGCCAGCTTGTCGGCGAAAGCATCGAGACCGCTGAGAGCCGACTCGATGTCCTCTCCGGCGCTTTCCATTTTCGCCTTGACCGTACCGATCACGTCGCGCTCCATGAAGGTCTCCACCACCCAAAGATCCTCCGGCGTCGTGACCTTGATATTCCGATAACTGCCTTCCACTACGCGTACGGGGAGCCCTATTCGTTCCACCAGCGCCGCGTCGTCCGTGCCGAGGAAATCATCCGCCTCCGCCCGTCGGTACGCCGCTTCGAGAATATCGCGGCGAAAGCCCTGCGGCGTCTGGATTTCCCAAAGATTGGCGCGATTCGGCGTGCTTTCCACCACGCCGTCCCCCCGCACCACTTTGATGGTGTTTTTCGCGCGCACGGCGGCGATTGCCGCGCCCGAGCGCCATGCCTCGGCCGTCACTGCCTCGATGGTCTTCACGGAAACCAGCGGCCGAGCCGCGTCGTGCACCAATACCACTTCCGCGTCCGGATGCAGCGCCGCGAGGCCGTTCCGCACACTGTACTGCCGCTCCGAGCCTCCCGCCACCACACGGAAGGGCTTCAGGCCGCCTACCTTCTGCAATTCCCGCTCCACCAGCGCCACGTCTTCCTCGCCCACCACGACGATAAAATCATCCACCGCCGAACATTCCGAAAAACGCAGCAGCGTCCTAACGAGAATCGGCTTCCCCATCAATTCCAAAAGCACCTTGTTTTTTCCCGCGTTCATGCGACGGCCCTCGCCCGCGGCGGGGAAAATCACCGAAACCATATTGTTTCCTCCTTTTCGAACCACCAAAAAAGAGCGAACGCAAAGCATCGTCAAAACGCCTTGCGTTCACTCCCTTGCATTAGTTTTTCGCGTACCGCCGCGGCTTTGCGAAAATCATGCGCCCTGCCGCCGTTTGCAGCGCGGACGTCACTTCCACGTCGATATCCTGGTTCAGATGGCGATGACCGCCCTCGATGACGATCATCGTACCGTCGTCAAGATAGGCGACGCCTTGTCCCTGTTCCTTGCCGTCCTTTACCACCGTCACATGCATGGATTCGCCGGGAACCACCACGGGTTTCACCGCATTCGCCAGCTCGTTGACGTTCAGCACGGAAACGCCCTGCAGCTCCGCGACCTTGTTCAGATTGTAATCGTTGGTGACGATTTTTCCTCCGACAAGCTGTCCCAGCCGCACCAGTTTCGAATCCACCTCCGCGATGTCGTCGAAATCCCGGCTGTCGATCTCCACCGGCAATCTTGCCTCCGAACGTATCTTTTGGAGAATGTCGAGGCCGCGCCGGCCGCGCACCCGCTTCAATGCGTCCGCCGAATCCGCGATCCGTTGGAGTTCTTCCAACACGAAAACGGGAATCAAGAGCGTGCCTTCGATAAACCCGCTGTCGATCACGTCGGCGATGCGCCCGTCGATAATGGCGCTGGTGTCCAAAAGCTTATACCGCTTATCCCCGCCCGTGATTTCCGTCTTCGGCACTGGAAGCGCCTCGGGCTGAACCGGCAATGGCAGCGGCTCCGGCTTCACGTCGCGCGCCTTCAAGATTTCCTTGAAAAACCGCGGAATGAAGTTGAACATCTCCTCGATTTCCTCGCGCTTCGTCATCGTGATGCGAATGCCCAAGTAGCCGAATACGATGGCGAACACCACCGGGAGATAATTCCCCACGATGGGAATGCGGGAAAATGCGGCGCCTAATAATGTAGCAAGAATAAGTCCGAGAGATAGCCCCACCACGCCCGCGATCACGTCATGAATCGGCATCTTGTTGAGCTGCGTTTCCACCCACGCGGCAAACCGTTTCAGCGCGGAAATGAAGTACGACGCCGTCAGCATACCGACCAACGCGCCCAACGCGCCGCCCACCAAAATACAGAGCAGGCTCGCCAGCGTCATGCGGAAAAATCCCATGTCCGTCTTCAATATCTCCGTCCCGATGAACTGCGTCAAAGAAGGACTGGCCAGCTGCATCAGCGCGGCTCCGGCCACCGCCAAAAGCGCGGCAATAAAGAAACGCAAAACTTTGTCAAGCATCTTGTTCACCTCCTTTCAATAATAAATGATAAAGAAAAAAACGGATAAATTCATAATACTCAATTCATCCGTTTTTGTCAAAGCGAGATTTCATTACGCATCGAAGCCGTTTTTTTCCAAAATCCCGTCCATCCATGCGGTCACTTCTTCCGGCTTTTTGTCGCAGGCGTAAACAAGCTCGCTCACCAATATCTGCTTGGCAAGCTCCAGCAGGCGGCGTTCGCCGCTGGAAATCTTGCGGACCCTGTCTTGCAGGATCAGATTGCGGGCCACCGCAGCCACGTCGCAGATATCCCCCGACTTCATCCGAGTCAGCGTCGAGTGAAAGCGTTTGTTCCAGCTGCCGACCGCACGCTCCGGCGTATCCGCCAATACCTCCGCCACTTTTTCGACGCCTTCTTCCGAAATTACGTCGCGCAATCCGATGTTTTCCACATTGTCCGTGGGTATCATTACTTTCATGCTGCCAATGGGCATCTTGAGGACATAATAAGACTTCACCTCGCCCATGACTTCACACTGCTCAATGTCCGCGATTACGCCCGCGCCGTGCATCGGATAAACCACTTGATCTCCAACCTGAAGCAAACGCTCACCTCCTCTTCTCCGACTGTAGTGTTATTATAGCACAAAAATTTCCCCCGTGTAAAAATTTTTTAGTATATCATGCTTTATTTATGCTGTCAAATTTTATAAAAAATCGCGAAAAAAGGAGCCCTCCGACATCTCGGAAGGCTCCTTCGACCTTTATCCGTTCCTCATCCCGCAGGCAGCAGCGTTTATAAAAGCGTCAGCCAAACGGCGCTGAACAAGCCCAAAAGGAATTGGGCGATCGGCACTAAGATATAACCCAAAATCGGCGTCGCAATAAAGATGATGAAAATAATCATGCTGTACCGCTCCAGCGCCGCGAAACGATACTGCATCTCATAAGGCAGCACCGCCATCAGGATCCGCGAGCCGTCAAGCGGCGGCAGCGGAATCAGATTGAAGATGCCGAAGTTGATGTTGTAAACGACGATGAGCCAAAGCACCGCACGCAGGCCGTAGCTCATTTCCATGTGCATCTTGCGCGTGAGGAAGAGCATCACGCCGAGGCCGAGGAACGCCAGCAAGAAATTCATGGCGGGACCAGCCAGCGCCACAAGTATTTCTCCTTTTTTCCGGTCCCGGAAATTATGCGGATTGATGACGACGGGCTTCGCCCATCCGAACCGCGCGATCAGAAGCATCGCAAAGCCGATGGGGTCGATATGCGCCAACGGGTTCACCGTGAGCCTCCCCATCATACGCGGCGTGAAATCCCCCATCGCCACCGCCGCCCGCGCATGGGCGTATTCATGCAGCGCCAGCGCCATAATCAGCCCCGGCAGTCCCGCCACCATTTCCATCAAGCTGAAGCCAAACATCTCAACGCTCCTTTTCCTTCCGCGCCGCATACATCAAAAGCGCGGTGACGGTCTTGCCGTCGATGATCGTGTTGTCGTAAATCTTTTCTACCGCTTCGGCCAGCGGCATGCGGACGGTATTGATGAATTCATCCTCGTCCGGGCAATCCTCCCCGGCCGTGAGCCCTTCTGCCAAATAAATATGAATCCATTCGTCGGAAAATCCCACCGTAGTCGCCAGGGAAAACAGCTTTTCATAAGCCGCGGCAGAGTATCCCGTTTCCTCTTTCAATTCCCGTTTCGCGCACTCCAGAGGATCTTCTCCCGCCACGTCCAGCTTGCCCGCCGGAATTTCCAGCGTCACGCGCCCGACGGGATAGCGATACTGCCGTACCAAAATCACGCTGTCGTCTTCCAGAACCGGAAGCACCGCCGAGGCGCCGGGATGCTTGACCCACTCCCTCACCGTCTCATGGCCGTTCGGCAAAAGCACCGTATCGCGCCGCACATGGAGCAGCTTCCCGTCGAAGACGCTTTCTCCTGATATTTTCTTTTCTATCAAGTCCTCGTACATTTCGCGCCTCCTATTTCCGCAAAGATTTCTTTATCTCGGCGGCCCGCGCGATCATTTCCTTCGCGTTGCCGAGAGAAGCCGCCGTCGTTTCCGCCCCCGACGCCATGCGGGCAATCTCCTGGGCGCGCTCTTTCGCGGCGAGGGGCCGAACGTCGGTGGAAGTCTTTCCGCCTTTCGCCGTTTTCTCCAAATAATAGTGAACGTCCGCCATGCAGGCGATCTGCGGCAGATGGGTAATACAAAGCACTTGCCTGTATGCGGCCACGCGTGCGATGCGCTCCGCGACCATTTGCGCCGTACGGCCCCCGATGCCCGTATCGATCTCATCGAACACCATGCTCTGCGCCACGGAGTCCCCTGCCGCCGCTACGGTCTTCACCGCCAGCGCGATACGGGACAATTCGCCGCCGGAAGCCACCTTGGAGAGCGGCTTTTCCGGCTCTCCCGCGTTGGCGGAAAACAGGATCTCAATCTCGTCGGCGCCCCGCGCCGAAAGTTCCGCCGGATGCAGGGCGATTTCAAACTTCGCGTCGGGCATCCCCAACGCGGAAAGCTGCTCCGTAATTTCGCCGGAAAGCTTTTGCGCCGCCTTTTTCCGCGCCGCCGTCAGAAGCGCCGCCCGACGCTCGGCCTCCGCCCTTGCCTCCGTGCATTTCTTTTCCAGCGCGGCGACAATCTCGTCGTAATTCTCGAAGCTCTCGATCTCGTTCTCTATTTTTTCCCGATAGGCGAGCACCGCCTCGATGGTGGCTCCGTATTTTTTCTCCAGCTTGTCGATGGCGTCCATGCGGGACTGCAGTTCGTCGAGCCTCTCCGGGTCGAACTCCAAACCGTCCCGATAGCCCTGCACGGTATAAAAAACTTCCTTCAGCTGGCAGACCGCGTCCTCCAGCATCGGCGCCGTTTCGTCAAAGGTCTTGTCGAATTGCCGAAGAGCCTCGATCCGGCGCTGCAGTGCCCCCACGTCGGCCAGTATGCCTTCGCTCTCCGCACCGCCCTCCAAGAGCGCAGCGGCTTCGCCCACGTTCTCCGTGATGCGCTCCGCATTGGAAAGGCGATTAATCTCCGCTTCCAGTTCTTCGTCCTCATGCGGACGAAGATTCGCGTCGCCGATTTCCTTCGCCTGCCATTTCAGCATGTCCATCCGGTCGGCGGACGTCTCCGCCGAGGATTTTTTCTCCGCCAAGGCCTCGTCCGCTTCTTTCCACGCGCGAAACGCCTCCGCATATTCCCCACGGAGTTTTGGGAGGCCGTCGTCGCTGCCGTCCAGCAGGGCATATTGATTTTCCGCACGGACAAGAGCCAAATTCTCATGCTGCCCGTGAATATCCACCAAGAATTCCCCGAGGGCCCGAAGCGTCCCCACGGTCACATGGCAGCCGTTGACGAGGATCACGTTTTTCCCCTTCGTGGTAATCTGCCGCGTAATAATCAGCGAATCGTCCTCGTCGTCGATGGCCTGATCCGCCAACAGCGCATGAATCCGCTTTTCCCCGGAAATATCAAAAATCGCCTCGACGCGCAGCCAGTCGCAATCCGTACGAATCGCATCCGCGGAAAGCCGGTGCCCGAGCACCGCGCCGAGAGCGTCAATCAGAATGGACTTGCCCGCGCCCGTCTCGCCCGTCAGAATATTGAGCCCCGCGTCGAAATCGATCTCGACATGCTCCAAAAGCGCAAAATTCCATACGGTCAGCGTTTTCAGCATTACGCGTTCCTCCCAAGCATAACCCGCATGCGTTTCACAACGGCGTCCGCGGCGGTTTCCGGTTTCACGGCGACAAAAATCGTGTCGTCGCCAGCCACCGTCCCTAAAATCTCCGGCCACTGCGCCGCGTCGAGAGCGGAAGCGACCGCGTTCGCCATGCCCGGAAGCGTCCGCAGGACGACGAGAGCGCCGGAAGCGTCGACGCCCGTAACGGCGTCCTCGAAAAGGCTTCCCAACCGGTTTTCTTTACGCGAACCGCTTTCCGAAGGAGGGAACGCATACCGGGAACGTCCTCCGCCCGTCGGCATCGGCACTTTGACGAGCATCAATTCCTTGATATCGCGGGAAACCGTAGCCTGCGTTACCGCGATATTTTCCCTGCGAAGACGCTCCGCCAAATCTTCCTGGGTCTCCACGATATAATTCTCGACGATTTCCCGTATCTTTTCCTGCCGAAGCGATTTCATACGCTCATCTTTTTTCATAAAAACGCCGCCTTTTCGAACTACGCACCGTAAAGAAGCTTCGTCCGGATGGTCTGATAATAATTCTTGTCGTCGAACTTGACGATTTTCGCCGGAAGCGGCGCGCGCCGCACGATGATCGCATCCCCCGGCAGGATATGGAAGCTCTCCTGCCCGTCGAACGTCACCATGATATCCCGGTGCAGCGCGGCGACGTCAATCTTGATCTCGTCGTCTTCGTCCATGACGATAGGCCGCGCGTTGAACGTGTGCGGGCAAATCGGCGTCAAAAGCAGAGCCTTGATCTTGGGATTGACCAGCGGCCCGCCCGCAGAAAGGGAATAGGCCGTAGAGCCGGTCGCCGTCGATACGATCAGCCCGTCCGCCTTGCAGTCCATCACATGGAAGCCGTTCACCGTGAGACCGAGCTGGAGCATACGCGCCGCGCCGCCCTTCGTAACGACCACGTCGTTGAGGGCGTGTCCAAGGAAGCGTTCCTCCTTGCTCTCGCTCTGCACAAACCCTGAAATGACCATGCGTTCTTCCAGATAATACTCGCCGCGCAAAATCTTCTCCAGCTTCGCTTCCAGTTCCGTCAGCTCAATATCCGCCAAAAAGCCGAAGGTGCCGATGTTCACGCCGCAGACGGGGGCGTTCTTCTCGTAAACGCGGCGGCACACGCCGAGCAGCGTGCCGTCGCCTCCGATGGAAAGCGCCATATCCATAGGCTGCTCGCCGATATCGGGGACGCCGTATTCCTCGCCATGAAAAAAGGCCGCATCCTCCGGCGACATCATCAGACGCACGTCCTTATTCCGAAAGAACCGGAAAATACGCGCCATGACTTTTGGCGCGTCTTCCTTGTCGATATTCGGAAACACCGCGATCTGCATCATTACCGTTCTTCCCTTCCCTAATCCAGCGTTCTGTGCGCTTCTTCCACAACCCCGGAAATCTTTTCCTCCGTCGCCGCGTCCGGCCCGTTTTCCGACTGCACAAGCCGCACGAGGTATTCGATGTTCCCTTCCGGCCCTTTGATGGGCGAAAAAGTCAACCCGGCCGGAAAGAATCCTATTTCCCGGCTATAGGCCGCGATCTCGCGGATTACTCTCTCATGCACCTCAGGGTCGCGCACGACGCCTTTCTTGCCAACGTTGCCGCGCCCCGCCTCGAACTGCGGCTTAATCAGCGCCACAATCTCTCCCGTGTCCTTCAGCAAATGTTTCGCCGGTTCCAAAACTTTCGTCAACGAGATAAACGCCACGTCGATAGAAGCGAAATCCAATAACTCCCCGATATCCTCAGGCCGGACATAACGGATATTCGTCCGTTCCATATTCACGACCCGCGGATCGTTCCTGAGCTTCCAAGCGAGCTGACCGTAGCCGACGTCGATAGCGAATACTTTCGACGCGCCATTTTGGAGCGCGCAGTCGGTAAATCCCCCCGTGGAAGCGCCGATGTCGGCGGCTGTCTTTCCGTCAAGGGAAATCCCGAAGACTTCCATCGCCTTTTCGAGCTTCAACCCGCCTCGGCTCACATAGGGAAGCGCGTCGCCCAAGATGCGGAGTTCCGCGTCCTCCTTCACCATGGTCCCGGCCTTGTCGATTTTTTGCCCGTCGACCAGGACGAGACCCGCCATCAGCGTCGTTTTCGCCTTCTCGCGGCTCTCGGCGAGCCCGCGCTTCACCAGCAGTACGTCCAACCGTTCTTTCGCCATTTTACGAGAGCCCCGTCCACTTCTCCATAATCTTATCCGCAATCTGCTCCGGCAAAAGCCCGCAGGATTCCAAAAGCTTCTTCCGCGCCCCCTGGGGCACGAACCGGTCCGGAATGCCAATACGAAGCACTGGCGTCTTGATGCCCGCGTCCGCCAGATACTCCGTCACCGCCGCTCCGAATCCGCCTGCCAATGCGTTTTCCTCCAGCGTCACGAGCAGTCTTGCTTCATCGGAAAACCGATCGATAACGTCCGTATCCAGCGGCTTCACAAAACGCATATTAACCACCGAAGCGCGGACGCCCTTTTCCGCAAGGAGCGCCGCCGCCTTCCGCGCGGCGTCCACCATCGTGCCCACCGCCAGCAGCGCCACGTCGCCTCCTTCGGAAAGCACCTCTGCCTTGCCGACCTCGATCTCATGGAAGCCTTCGGAAAGCTCGACGCCGAGCCCCGCGCCGCGAGGATAGCGAATCGCCGTCGGCGAATCCATGTGAACCGCCGTATAGAGCATATCGCGGAGCTCGCTTTCGTCCTTCGGCACAAAGACCGTCATGCCCGGCATCGTCCTGAGATACGAAAGATCGAAAACGCCGTGATGGGTCGGTCCGTCCTCCCCGACAATCCCGCCCCGGTCCAGGCAAAGGGTGACGGGAAGATTTTGCAGACAGACGTCGTGCATCAGCTGATCGTATGCACGCTGGGCAAAGGTCGAATAAATCGCCGCCACGGGATGCAATCCCGACGCCGCCATGCCTGCCGCCAGCGTCACCGCGTGCTCCTCGGCAATCCCCACGTCGAAAAACCGTTTCGGATACTGCTCTGCAAACTTTTTCAGACCGGTGCCGCTTGGCATTGCCGCTGTGATTGCCGTAATGTTCGGCGTCTCCTTCGCCAGCTCGATCAGCGCGTCGCTGAAAACCGACGTATAAGACGCAGGAGCGGAAGGGTCTTTATGAACGACGCCCGTTGCCGCGTCAAATTTGCCGACGCCGTGGAACTTGTCCGGTTCCGTTTCCGCCGGCAGATAGCCGCATCCCTTCTTCGTCCGCACATGGACGAGAATCGGGCCGTCCAACATGCAGGCCTCCGAGAACACGTCGCGCATCAGGCGGATATTGTGCCCGTCGATGGGACCGATATAAGTGAAACCGATTTCCTCAAACAGCCCTCCCGGCACCAATACGGACTTTACGCCTTCTTTGATATATTCTGCCGTCTTGACCACCGTATCGCCGATATGGGGAATGCTGCGGAGGAAATCCTTGATGTCCTCCTTCGCGCGGTTATACTGCGGAGCAACCCGGATGCGCGACAGATATTCGCTCATGGCGCCGACGTTGCAATCAATGCTCATGCCGTTGTCGTTCAAAACGACGATCAGATTTTTCCCAAGGTCGCCCGCATGGTTCAGCGCCTCGAAAGCCTCTCCGCCCGTCATCGCGCCGTCGCCGATGACCGCCACGATATGATCGCCGCGTCCCTGAATATCGCGGGCAATCGCCATACCGAGGGCCGCCGAGATCGAAGTGCTGGCATGGCCGACGCCGAACGCGTCGTACTCCGATTCCGCCCGGGAGGGAAAGCCCGTAATGCCCTGCCACTGGCGAAGCTCGCGGAATCGCTCTAAACGTCCCGTCAATATTTTATGCGCGTAAGCCTGATGCCCGACGTCCCAAACCACCTTGTCCATCGGCAAATGCAGTACGCTGTATAGCGCCAGCGTCAGCTCCACCGCGCCGAGGCTCGGCGCGAGATGGCCGCCCGTCTGCGAGACCGTCTGCACGATAAGCTCGCGGAGCTCTCCCGCCAGTTCGCCCAGTTCCTCCACCGTCAAATCATGAAGCTTTTCCGGCTCGTCAATCCGCTCTAAAAGATGTCCCATCAAATTCATCCAATCCCGTTTTTATCTGTCTCTCGTTACAAGGTATTCCGCGAGTTCGTCGAGGAACTCCGTTTTTCCTCCCAACGGCGCGAGGGCCTTGTGCGCCCTGTCCGCCGCTTCCCGCGCGAGGCGTCTGGCCTCCTCCAGCGAAGTCAGCGTCACATACGTCGATTTATGGTTGCGTTCGTCGCTTCCCACCGGCTTGCCAATCGCCGCCTCGTCGCCCGTCACGTCAAGAATGTCATCCGTTATCTGAAACGCCAGCCCGAAAGCTTCGGCGTAATCGGTCAGGGACGCCAACGCTGCCTCGTCCGCTCCGGCAAGAATCGCGCCGCTGCGCACCGCCGCACGGAACAAGGCGCCGGTCTTCGCCATGTGCATACGGCGAAGCGTGTCCATTTCGATGCGCTTACCCTCCGAAGCCAGGTCGAGGGCCTGTCCGCCCACCATGCCGTTTGCCCCCGCAGCCTCAGAAACTTCGCGCACCACGCGAAGCAGCGTCTCCGCCGAAACGCCCTGCTGCCGGGCAAGGAGCTCGAAAGCCATCGTCAAGAGCGCGTCCCCCGCCAGCGTCGCCAGCCCTGCGCCGTAAACTTTATGATTCGTCAATTTCCCCCGGCGGTAATCGTCGTCGTCCATCGCCGGCAGATCGTCGTGAATCAGCGAATACGTATGAATCATTTCAATGGCGCAGGCGGACGTCAGATAGTCCTCGCCGCGGCCTCCCGCTGCATCCGCCGCCGCCATCAGGAGAATCGGCCGTAAGCGCTTTCCCCCAGCCGTCAGGCTGTACTCCATCGATTCCGCCAAGCGCGCGTCAAACGCCTCGTCTGTCCGAAGCTCGCGCACCAGTCCTTCCTCCACCAGCGCGCGCCGTTTTTCCCATTCCGCCTTCAGCATCTCATTCTCCCTCAATCTTGAGTTCCAAAGCCTCCGTCTCGCCTGTTTTCTCCTTTACGAGCAGATCCATGGCCTTCTCCGCGCGTTCCAAAGCCTTCATGCATTTCTGCGAAAGCCGGATTCCCCGGCTGTAATTCTCCATCAAATCGGCAAGACTCGGCTCGCCGTTTTCCATCTGGGCCACGATAGCTTCAAGCTCCGCCAGCGATTCCTCGAAGGACGCCTCCTTCGCGCTTTCCGTCTCTTTCCGCGCCGCCATCAGATTTTCCCTCCCCGTTCCACTTCAATCACATGGGTCCGTACCCGCCCGTCCGACAGAATCACCGTCAGGCTGTCGCCCTTCTTTGTTCCCGCCGCCGAACGGACCAGCTTTCCGCTCTCGTCCTCCACGATTCCGTAGCCGCGCCGCAGCAAACGAATCGGATTCAACAATTCCAACTGATCCAGCGTTTGATCCAGCCGCTGCTGCTTTTCGCGGAAACGCTGCCAAATACCTGTGGAAAGCGCCTTGGACGCGATTTCCAGCTGCGCCCTTTTCGCGTCCGTGATACGCGTCGGCGTCGCCATCGCTTTTCGGCGCAGGCACATCAGAAGCTTCATGCGCTTCGCGTTCATCCAGCGGTCCCGCGCTCCCGAGAGGCGCGCCGAAAGTCCGGAAATGCGCGACGCAAGTTCCCGCGCGTCCGGCACCGCCAGTTCCGCCGCCTGAGACGGCGTAGCCGCCCGGACGTCCGCCGCCAAATCGGAAAGCGTATAGTCCGTTTCATGCCCCACCGCGGAAATGATAGGTATCTTCGACGCATAGACGGCGCGGACGACCTCTTCCGTGTTGAAAGACCATAAATCCTCCGCCGAGCCGCCGCCTCGCCCGACGATCATCACGTCGACGGGATATCTTTCGTTGAAATAGCGGATACCCGCCGCCACTTCCGCCGCCGAAGTCTCCCCCTGCACCTGCACCGGGTACAAAACGAGCCGCACCGACGGGAACCTCCGTTTCGACACGCGGTAGATATCGCGAAGCACCGCCCCCGAAAGCGAAGTCACTACGCCGATCGTCGACGGGAATTTCGGCAGAGGTTTCTTATGGGCCTCGTCAAACAGCCCCTCCGCCGTCAATTTTTCCTTGATCTGCTGGAACGCAAGCGCGAGATCTCCTGTCCCCTCGGGCGCCATCGTCTCCACATAGAGCTGATAAACGCCGCCCGCCTCATAGACGCGAATCCCGCCGCCCGCAATGACCTGCATACCATCCTTCGGCTGAAAACGAAGGCCCTTCTCCTTCCATGAGAACATCACGCATTTCAGGCAGGCGTCCTTGTCCTTCAGCGTGAAATACGCATGTCCCGACCGATACGCGTTGAAATTCGAGATTTCGCCGCGCACCATGATATTTCGCAGAATCGGGTCGCCCGATATAAGATTCCGTATCCATTTCGTCACTTCGCCGACGCTGTGAACGGTTCCCATTCGCCACAAACCTTTCCCGGTTTTCCAATAAGAAAAAAGCCAGACCCAAACTTGCGAGTCCGGCTGATTTCCTTACTTCTCCTCCCGCATCATCGATCCCAAGACGCCGTTGACAAACCGGCCCGAATCGTCCGTGCCGAACTTCTTCGCCAACTCCACCGCCTCGTTGATAACGATGCCCGGCGTCACATCCGAATCGCTTCGGAGCTCGTACACGGCCAATCGCAAAACGCTGCGGTCAATGCCCGCCATGCGGGACACCTTCCATTCTTTCGACAGCCTGGACAGCGTCTCGTCAATCGAGGCAAGGCTCTCGCAAGTCCCGGAAAGCAGCGTCCACGCGTAAGCGTAATCGGCCTCCTGTCGTTTCCCGCCTGCCTTCTCCGACGCGCCGTCCTTCCACGCCGCGTCCAGCGCCCGTTTCCACTCTTCCTTTCCGCCCTCCGGCGGCGGATTCATATCGAGTTGGAAAAGCGCCTGCATCGCCGCCTCGCGCGCTCGTCTCCGGCTCATAGTCTCCCTCTTCTTTGACGAATCATTGCCCGCAGGTCTTCGACGCCGTTTTCCCGAAGGTTTTGCAGCCAGCCGTCGTCGGCCTCGTCAATGCGGTTGCCCAGCCAAAGGCCGAGCGACACGCAAATCCCGATGAACAGCATTTTCCAAAAGCCGAATAAAAGAATCAGGATCGCAATCAGCGCGCCTAAAACGGCGCCCAATAAGCAGCCCCGATGATTCTCCCAAGCTTCCTGAAAAAGCCTTGCGCATTCTTCCTTCATATTGCCGCCCACCATTCGTCAAGACACCCGCGACTTTTTCGCCGCATCTTTGGCTGCAAACTCGGCAATCGAAATATCAATCGAATAATCCGCAAGGCCGAGCACATCGTTCATCTGCTCCGATACCGCCGCGTGGACCGCGTCCGAAATCTGCGCGACATTCTGGCCCGCAGCGACGGCAAGCTCAAGCCCCACCGCGACCTTCGACGAGGACGAGCCGTCTTCGCCCGTAACGCGGCGGGCCTCCACTTTCGCCTCTACATTCTCGACGCCGTAAACCTTCGACGCGCTCTTTTCCGCAAGGCTCGACACCGCCGGAATCGCAACGCGCACTTCGCCGCTCGCGCCGTGCACGACCACCGCTTCCGGCTCCTTCTTCGCCTTTTTCTCTCCGCTCTGCGAGCCGCAGGTCAGACTGCAGGCCACCAAATGGACGCTGATCAGAAAGACAAGCGCCGCGCTCGCAATCGTCTCCCAACGGGACAGCAAAAACGCCGTCTCGTTCAGAATCGCGGGAACGGGGAACACGGGAAGGCAGAGCACGATCACGCCCAGCGCCGCCAGCGCCACCGCCAACGCGTACAGGAACAGCAAAAACCGATTGATATATCCCATATACTATGCCTTCCTCACATCAGCGAACGCGAGCGGCTTCCTCTTCTTTCGGCTCCTCCTCGGGAACGCCGACGCCCTGCACATGAATGTTGACCTCGACCACGGTCAGGCCCGTCATCGTCTCGATCGCCTGCTTAACGTTCTCCTGCACCGCCAAAGCGACCTCAGGGATACGAACGCCGTACTTCACGATGATATAAAGATCAACGGCGGCTTCCGTCTCGCCGACCTCGACCTTCACGCCCTTCGCAAAATTCTTCTTGCCGAGGATTTCCGCAATGCCGCCGGCGATGCCGCCGCTCATGCCCTCGATGCCCTTGACTTCCGTAGCCGCGAGACCGGCGATGATGCTGACAACTTCGTCCGCAATCCGAACCGCACCCAGCGCGCCCTTCTTGTTCAAAGCCTCCGTTGATTTGTTGTCTGCCATGAAAAAAACCTCCCTATTATGTTTAATACTGCCATTCGGCAGGGCAATCCGTCTTTTCTCCCCATGCGGGGACATATTGCTTTTTTATTATAGCAGACATTGCGACAACAAACAATCAAGAGAATCGGTTTTTTGTATTCCAAAAACGCGTTATTTTCTCTTCAGTTTCTTTATATTTTGCAATTTTTTCAAATACAATGCTTTAAATGTCTTATATTTTCAAGGCTTTGTTGAATTATGAAAAAGCTTTCAGGTTATGTTCGATTGTTTCACGTGAAACATTTTTTCGGTTTTTTCTTTTTGTTTTTCCTTTTGCGAAAGGTTTTAATATCGGCTTGTACAATTGTTTGTATTCATCGTTATGAAGATTTCATGCAGGGGCGCTGCCCCTGCAACCCTGCAAGGGGAGTTCCTCCCCTTGTACCCCTCCTTAGGGCCCTGCGGGGCCAGGATTCCGCGGTGAAAGTTTAGAATAGCTTATCGGATAGTTTATCCCGCGATCAAGCTCTTGACGACTTTGACTTTAGCCCATTTTTGCGGGTTCGGTTTTCGCGGCGCAAACACTTAACTCTGTAACTTGGCTAAAGTATAAGCCACTACAGCCTTTAACGCGGGATAAATAATCGTTTGCGCTTTCACCATCGCACGTCGCGGAATCTTGGGCCCGCAGGCCCTTTCCGGGGGATTCACAAGGGGCTCTCCCCTTGTGTGGGGAGGCTTGGAGGGGCGACGCCCCGCCAAATCTATTCCACAACGATAAAAACATGTACTCGTACAAGCCAATTCCAAAACCTTTCGCAAAAACAAACAAGTATAAAATAAGACGCAAAAAAGCCGCCGCTTTCGCGACGGCTTTCCATTCCGTATTTTATGCGCGCTCGATATAGGCGCCGGTGCGCGTATCAACGCGGAGCTTGTCGCCCTCGTTGACGAAGAGCGGCACGCGAACCTCGTACCCCGTTTCCACTTTCGCCATCTTCGTCGCGCCCGTGGCAGTGTTGCCCTTGACGCTGGGCTCGCACTCGACGACCTCCAGCACGACGGCGTTCGGAAGCGTGATGCCGATGATGCGGCCCTTGAAGGACTGCACGACGACTTCCATTTCTTCTTTCAGATAATTCAGCGCGTCGCCGAGCTGTTCCTTCGTCAGCTCCGTCTGCTCGAAGCTCTCCGTGTCCATGAAGGTATATTGGCCGTCGGACTCATAGAGATACTGCATCTTGCGGTTATCGAGATGCGCCGGCGGCATTTTCTCGTTCGGATTGAAGGTGCGCTCGATGACGGCTCCCGTCTCCACGTTTTTGATCTTCGTGCGGACGAAGGCTGCGCCCTTGCCCGGCTTCACGTGCTGGAACTCCACGACCTGCCACGCGCCGCCGTCAATCTCGATGGTCAGTCCCGTCCTAAAATCTGTGCTTGAAATCATTTGTTTCTCTCCCTTTTATAAAATTTCAATCAGCTTTTTGCTGCTTGTCGTCAATATCTCTCCGCCCGTTTCCGTCACCAGCACGGTATCCTCGATGCGAAGCCCGCCCTTTCCCGGCAGATAAACGCCCGGCTCTACGGTGACGAACATGCCCGGAAGCAGGTGCTCGCAGGCGCTTTGTTTCGACAGCCGCGGTTCCTCATGGATTTCGAGGCCGAGGCTGTGCCCGAGGCCGTGCCCGAAATATTCGCCGTAGCCCGCGTCCGTCAGCCGCTGGCGAACCGCCCCGTCAATCGCCTTGCCCGACGCTCCCGGCTTCACCAGCGAAACGCCGAACTCCTGCGCGTCGAGTACGGTCTGATATAAAGAGCGCTGCTCTTCGCTCGCCCGCCCTACGCAAACGGTGCGCGTCATGTCCGAATGATAACCTTCGTACACCGCGCCGTAGTCCATTGTAACAAATTCTCCCGAAACAATCAACTTTTCCGTCGAGACGCCGTGGGGAAGGCTTCCGCGGACGCCGGAGGCGACGATCGTCGTAAAGGCGGGACGCTCAGAGCCGAGGGCGCGCATCGTCGTTTCCAGCCGCGCCGCGACTTCCCGCTCCGAAATGCCGGGACGGATAAATTTTACAATGTCGGAAAACGCCTCGTCCCCGATGGCGGCGGCTTTTTTCATGCGGGCGATTTCCTCCGCGTCCTTGACCTGGCGAAGCTCGTCGAGGTGGACAGGCACGTCGAGGGCCGCCTCCGCGCCCAAGAGCTCGCCCAGCTTCGCAAAGGAATCATACAGCATCGCGTTTCCTTCGAAAGCGAGTTTTTTCCAGCCGCGCGCCTTGACGCATTCCGCCGCCCGCGCAAAAAGGCCTTTCTTCTGCTCGACAACCTCGAAAAGCGGCGCCTGCTCCGTCGCCTGCTCCGTGTAACGGGAATCCGTCACCAAAAGCGCGTCCGCCTGCGAAACCAGCAGCAGCGTGTCGTCGCCGCGAAAGCCGCTGAAATAGTGCAGATTGACTTCCTTATTGACGACAACGGCGTCCGCTTTTTTTTCGCGTAAAAAATCCCGCAGCCGGGAAAGGCGGTCGGCTATCATTTCTTCGTCCCCGAAAGCCGTCGGATGACGACCTCCAACGCCGCCATGTAGCTGTCAGCGCCGAATCCGGCAATCTGCCCCATCACCACGGGGGAAATCACCGAATGATGACGGAACTCCTCCCGCTGATGGATATTGGAAAGATGCACCTCGATGACCGGAACGGCAATCGCCGCAATCGCATCGCGAATGGCGACGCTGTAATGGGTAAACGCCGCCGCGTTCAGAATCACGAAAGCGTACCCTTTTTTTGACGCGTTCTGAAGCGCGTCCACCAGGACGCCCTCATGATTCGACTGCAAAAAGTCCGCTTTGATTCCCGCTTCCTTCGCCCTCGCCGCGATCATCTTGTTGATATCGTCCAGCGTCGTGCGTCCGTAAATCTCCGGCTCCCGCGTCCCCAAAAGGTTCAGGTTCGGTCCGTGCAGGACCAATATTTTTTTCATGCCGCATCTCCCCCGTTCCGTCATTGTACCGCGCTTTCAGCCCCGGCAAAAGTATCGCTTCGCGCAACATTTACAAAATCCGTCTGCTATTATATAATAACGAAGATAGGTCCGCAACCATGACGATATGCGGACGCATCAAACGAACATATCTCCGTGGAATTTCCTGTCCGTCGGAAGCGTCGGGCAGCAGGCGGGAATATGCTCCTCGCAAGAGGCGCGTATTCCCACATTTCATTTTACAAGAGGACCTGAGAGAACATGGAAAAAATTCATCTTTTTACGAGCGCAAACGAGAAAGGCCTGTCGCTGAAAAAGCTTAATTACATCATGGTGATTGCCGCCCTGATTATTTCGGCGGTGCTTTTCTTCGCAATGCGCCAGACCAACTCGATGTACGATAAGGCCCACTCGGCCACGCTGCAACTCCATCAATACGAGGAAACGTCCGCCAATCTGCGATACGCTTCCGATTATCTCACCGAGCAGATCCGGTTGTTTGCCATCACCGGCGACAAAGGGTATCTCGACGAATACTTCCGGGAAGCCAACGTCGCAAAGCGCCGCGACAAGGCGCTGGAATTGCTCAAAACCCAACACGGGGATTCGGTGGCCTATGCGGAGCTGCAATCCGCGATGAACGGCTCCCTCTACCTGATGAATATGGAGTATCACGCAGCCCGCCTCGCCGTGGACGCCTACGGCTATAATCTCGCCGACTACCCGGAGGAAGTCCAGCGCGTCCATCTGTTCCAGCACGAAGAGGCGCTCTCTCCCCAAGAAAAGGGCGAGCAGGCGAAATCCATGCTCTTCAACGAAGAATACAGGCGGCAAAAGAGATATATCATTGGCCATACGGAGAACTGCCTGAAAGCGCTCGAAAAGGAGATCTGGGACTCGCAAGCGGTGGTAGCCGAAGACCTCAAAAGACAGATGCTCGTCGAGCACGCTTTGACGCTGCTCCTGATCGCGGTCTTACTCGGCATCGTGTATCTGACCTCGCGGCTGGTGATCTTCCCGCTGCAGAACTGCGTGCAGCTGATACGCAAGGACGCGGAAATCCCCGTCAAGGGCGCTGCGGAAATACGCTTCCTGGCGAAAACATACAACCAGATACGGGAGTCGAATCTCCGCCGCCGCAAACAGCTCACTTACGACGCGACCCACGACAAGCTGACGACCCTATACAACCGCCGGGGATTCGACGCCCTGCTGGACGAGCTGGATCTCAGCGACGCCGCGCTCCTGATCGTTGACCTTGACAATTTCAAAAGCATCAACGACGCCTACGGTCACGACGCGGGCGACAGAGTGCTGATACAGGTGGCCGATACGCTGATCGAGAACTTTGAAGACGAAGGGTATGTTTGCCGGCTCGGCGGAGACGAATTCGCGGTCATCATGGAAAACGCGACGCCGTCCATGCAGAATTATCTGACCGCAAAGATACACGCCATCAACGAAAAGCTCAAATCCCCGAAAGACGACGTCCCTGCCGTCACGATCAGCGTGGGCGTCTCGTTCTGCAACGGCCACATGGACGTCAAGGATCTCCTGAAATCCGCCGACACTTCACTTTACGACGTGAAAGAACACGGCAAGAGCGACGTGCACTTCAGCACCGAAGAGGAAACCGAAACCGCGTAACAATCACAAAACAAATAACCCCAAAAGCCAATGCGGCTTTTGGGGTGTTTTTTTGCCCTGTCACCGTCGAATCTCGAAACCCGTTTCCCCTTCGACGTTCTTGCAGAACTCGAAGGTCATATGCTCGACTTTGCAGAAGCCGTTGCCTTCCTGGATGCGCTGCTTCAATTCCCCGAAGCGCGCCTCGTCGCCCTGTGCCTCCATGACGACCGAACCGTCGGGCATATTCTTCACCCAGCCTGTGAAGCCCAGCTCCTTCGCGACGCTTTGCACGAAAACGCGGAAACCCACGCCCTGCACTCTGCCCATGAACCGTCCCCCGTGACGAACCGTTTTCATGATGACCCCTCCTTTGTCGAAATTATATCTCTTCGCAATATTGCGTATTTCTCTATCGGCCGTTCCATGCGGATACGGACGTGCTGCTGCGGGTGCGGCGCCGCCTCGATAGGGGCGCCCGTCTCGTCCGTCATCTCCGCGAGCGTCTGCCGCCACCCCTCGCCCTTCGGCTGAAAAATCTCGATCTCTTCGCCCACTCGCATGTGGTTCCGCTGCTCGACGAGCGCAATTCCCGTCGCCGCGTCGTAGTCCAATACAAGCCCGACAAAATCCGAAGTCTGCGTATAGGACGAGCTGCCGTAAATCTGCGCGGACGCCTGCGCCCCGCCGTGGAAGAATCCGTCCGTATAGGCGCGATGCGAAACTTTATCCAGTTCTTCGAGCCATGCCGGATTGACCGCGAAACTCTCCGGCGCGTCGAAATACGCGTCGATGGCCATACGATACGCTTTCGTAACGCTGGCGACGTAATGGACGCTCTTCATACGCCCCTCGATTTTCAAACTGTCCACGCCGCACTTGACGACCTCCGCCAGATACGGCATCAGGCAGAGATCCTTCGAGTTGAAAATATAGGTGCCCCGTCCGTCCTCTTCGACGGGAAAATACTGTCCCGGCCTCGTCTCCTCCATCAGCGCGTACCGCCATCGGCACGCCTGCGCGCAGTCCCCCCGGTTCGCGTCGCGCCCCGTGAAATAATTGCTCATCAGGCAGCGGCCGGAATAGGAAACGCACATCGCGCCGTGCACGAACATTTCAAGCTCGACGTCGCAGCGTCGGCGAATCTCCCGAATCTCTTCTATGGAAAGCTCCCGCGCCAGCACCACGCGCTCCGCGCCGAGCCGCGCCCAAGCGTTTACCGCCGCGTAGTTCACAGTGTTCGCCTGGGTGCTGATATGCACGGGCAGTTCCGGCGCAACCTCCCGCGCGGTGGAAAACACGCCGAGGTCGGAAACGAGAATCGCGTCCGCGTCGATTTCTTGCAAAAACCGGAGATATTTCGGCAATTCCGCAAGCTCCTCATTGCGCGGATAGACGTTGACCGTCGCGTAGATTTTCTTCCCGCGCTCATGGGCGAACCGCGCCGCCTCCGCCAATTCTTCCCGCGAGAAATTCCCGCCCTGCGCCCGAAGCCCGTAAGCCTCGCCGCCGAGATAGACGGCGTCCGCGCCATAGAGAATCGCCATTTTCAGTTTTTCCATATTTCCAGCGGGAGCGAGCAGCTCCGGCTTTTTTCGTTTCATGGGTTCCTCCGCGATACGGCCATGCCGTCGCCCTCCGGGAAAACTTCGGTTTGAAAATCTGGCGCGGAGCGGACGAGCCGCAGATACTCGCGAAGCTGAAGCACCATCGTCCGATAGGAATGCTTCGGCCATTCCTCGCTGCCCTCGCCCTCCACCAGCCCGCGGAACAATACGTTGTCCGCCGCGACTACCGCGCGGGCTGCGAGAAGCGGCTGCACGCCGAGCCAAAAATCGGGATAACGCGACTTCGCCGCGTCGATAAACACAAAATCAAATGGGCCCGAAAGCGTCGGCAAAAGCTCCTCTGCCGCGCCGACGAGAATCGTCGCCCGCGCCGCATAGGTTTCCCCCGCGCGCCTTAAAAACGCCTTTGCCGCCTCCGCCGTCGCTTCGTCCCGCTCGATGGTCACGATTTCCGCCTCCGGCGCTTCCCGCAGCGCCAAAAGCGCCGAATACCCGATAGCCGTCCCAAGCTCCAGAATCCGGCACGGCGCGGCCTCCCGTACCGCCCGCAAAAATATGGGGCGCGCCGCCTCCGTCAAAATCGGCACTTGGCGCGCCCGCGCATACGCTTCCATCTCGTAAAGCAAATGATTAACAGTCTTCGCCATCACCGCACTCGATTGACGATTTCCAAATGCTCGTTGTAACTCTTCGAGTAATGGTTATGTCCGCCCCGGTCCGCCACGAAATACAAATAATCGGTATCCGCCGGATACAGTACGGCCTCGATGGAGGCGATGCCCGGATTCGCGATCGGCCCCGGCGGCAGTCCGTAATGCTGGTACGTATTGTACGGCGACTCAATCTCGGTGTCCTTGTAAGTCACGTCCTCTTTCGGTGCGTCCAACAGGTATTGAATCGTCGTATCCGACTGCAGCGGCATATTGAGTTCCAGCCGCTTCAAAAACACCTGGGCGATCATCGGACGATCTTCTTCGAACCGTGCCTCCTTTTCCACCAAGGAAGCCAGCGTGATCAGCTCGTAAATGGAAAGGTCCATCTTTTTCGCCCTTTCGCGCATCTTGTCCGTCAGACGCTCGTCGAAATTATGCACCATCATCTGCATGATCGCTTCGGGCGTCGTTCCCGGCTCCACCTCATACGTATCCGGGAACAAGAAGCCTTCCGCACGGTACAGAGCTTGACGGTGCGCCTGCATATAACGATACGGGCCGAAAGTTTTCGCTTTTTCCAAAAACTCCTTGCCCGACACGACGCCTTCTTTATCCAGCCGCGCGGCAATCTCCCGAACTGAGAAGCCTTCCGGGATCGTGAACCGCACCATCGAAGCTTCGCCGCCGACCAGCACGTCCAGTGCCTCACGAATCGGCATATTGACATACATCTGATACGTTCCCGCCTTGAACTGCCCTTCAGAGCCGCCCAGCTTCGCGATCAGCCAAAACTTCTGGCGGCTGCCGATGACGCCGCGCTGCTCCAACAGTTTCCCGATATCGGTGGCCGTCATTCCGGGCTGAACGGTAATGTACACGTCCAGACGTTCCTTCGGCGCGACGGTGGTTCCCCGATCCCCGAAAAGCGCGTAGGACAGCATCCCCGAAATAGCCAACAAGACGAAAATCAGAAGAAACAAAAACTTGCGCGCCACCGAAGTGTCCGGCAAATCCATCTTTTGCAGCTTCTCAATGCACGCATCCAAAAACTTGCTCAGCCATTGAGACATTCCCATCTCTCCTTGCTTGCATATTCTTTACTATTATACGAAAAAGACGAGGAGAATACAAGACGACAAAAAACCGCCGAACAAGCCGTGATTTGACTTATTCAGCGGTTCTCCGCTAAATCTTCCAAAAGTTTTTCCGCTTCCTCTTTCGTCGCGAGGATTTCCCGCGGCTTGCTGCCGACGTTCGGCCCGACGATGCCCAGTTCCTCCATCGTGTCGATGAGCCGTCCCGCCCGCGTATAGCCGATGCGGAAACGTCGCTGAATGCTCGACGTGGAGGCCTGCCCCGTCGCCAGTACGAGATCGACGGCCTTTTCCAAAAGCTCGTCCTGCTGCGAAGACGATTTTCCTTTGGATTTTTCCTTGTCGTCCTCGCCCTCTTCCGCTTTCTCCGTGAAGCGGATAATCTCCTCGTCCGGCTCCGGCTCCTCGCCCTGCGCCCGGACATATTCCAGAAGCCGCTCGATCTCCTCGTCGCTGAGGAAAGCGCCCTGCACGCGAATCGGTTTCGCCGCGCCGATGGGATAAAAGAGCATATCTCCTTTGCCCAAAAGCTTTTCCGCGCCCCCCATGTCGAGAATGGTCCGCGAATCGATCTGCGACGAAACGGCGAAAGAGATGCGGGACGGGATGTTC
>JAEERZ010000172.1 GCA_016286075.1 Selenomonadaceae bacterium | reverse complement strand
AATCTCGTTATTGAGGATTCTACGGTAAACCCCAATTTATCACATTACATTACTCAACAGCCGCAGAGCTTCAAATTCTACGGCTGTTTTAGTATGCCAAATTGCAGGTTTACTTCGCGCCTTTAAAACTGTCCGCAAAATCTAAAAAATCTTTTCATCAGCGTCAGTTTTTTGGAGCCCTGACTTGTAGTATAATGAAAGGTGCAAATACAAAATCTTTAAGGAGATGTATGATTATGAGGAAGACGACAACATGGATTATGGCGCTGCTTATGCTGTGCGCAATGACGGCCACGGTTTTCGCGGCCAATCCTGAAAAAATCCAAAAAGAACGGACAGAAATTGAAGAATTGTCGGTAAAGGCTCTGCAAAATCTCTATGCGAAGGTTCCCTCGGCGGAATCGGTCATAGAGAATTGCTACGCATACGCCACCCTGAGCAATACGGGGATGAAGCTGGGAATCTTTGGAGACGCGCACGGAAGAGGATTGGCGGTGAACAACGAGACGGGCGAATGCCTTTATATGCGCATGAAGGAAATGGGCATCGGTCTCGGCCTTGGGGTAAAGGAATACGACTTGATTTTCGTCATAGGCACGGAGGAGGCGTGGAACTCATTCATCTCCGGCGACATCAAGTTTGCCAGCGCGGCGGAAGCTGCGGCCAGCGACGGAGTTACGGGCGATTCCATAGAGGGAGCATCCATAGCCGCGAAGGGCATTTGGGTGTATCAGATGACGAAAAAAGGATTGTCTCTGGACGTTTCCATTAAGGGAACGAAGATTTACCCCGATAAGAAACTGAATACATACGAAGAGTAAGAGAAATCTTGATTAAAAATTTGGGGCTGTTTCCCTAGGGAATTGATGGAATCCGAGTTAAAGATTCTTGATTGGGAAAGAACCTATTTCCTGACCAGGTATTATTGTCTTTGATCGGCGTAGTCCTTAAAATTTTATCTTTATAGGGAGGCGTTACAATGAACCCCCCCAAAAAAGCGTTTAGTCTCTTATTGGCCGCGCTTATGGCTTTCAGTTTCGCCGCCTGCTGTTCGGCGGCAGAGGCTGACAAAGCACTGAGTGGAGCGGAAGAGAGAATGACGGCTCTAAATGGCGAGAACAAGCCGGTCACCGACGACAACCCATTAACGCAAGGAAGGGAAATCACAAGCAAAAAAATTATTGATCCGATGACACTTCCCTTGTTGATGGAAGAGTACGTCGAGGCGATGCGTCAAAGGAATGAGGAACTGAAAGCTTTGTACCGCGAAAATAAAAAGATCACAGACGACAACTATGACAAGTCGTTGGCGGTAAAGTGCGTCAATGGCACCTTCGTCGGCAGGAAAGTGGAGGATATCATTGAGTACAGGGGCATTCCGTTTGTCGGCAAGCAGCCCGTTGGGGAACTTCGCTGGAAAGCGCCGGTGGACTATGCAGCGGACGACGGCGTATACGAGGCCTATACCAACGGGAAAACCGCATGCCAGAGGCCTGTCGAAACCGCTTCCGTTCAGGGTGAGGACTGCCTGTATCTGAATATCTGGAAAGCGGAGGACGCTGGCGCATCCATGCGTGTCGAAAAGAAGCCGGTCATGGTGTGGATTCACGGCGGCGGTTTCGAGATTGGCGCAACTTACGACCCTGGGTATAGTTTGTTGAATTTCGTGAAAGAGAATCCGGATGTCATTGGCATTTCCATCGCATACAGGCTCGGCGCATTAGGCTTCCTGCATCTTTCCCACCTGCCTGACGGAAAGGAGTATCCGGACGCGCAGAACCTTGGACTTCTGGATCAGAAGCAGGCATTGAAATGGATTCATGAGAACATTGCCGGCTTTGGCGGCGATCCCGATAACGTGACGATCTTCGGCGAATCCGCCGGCGGCGGAAGCGTGACGCTGCTTCCGCTGATTGAGGGTTCCCATCCGTATATCAAAAGGGTTATTGCCGAGAGCGGTTCGCCTGCCATGACCAAGTCTCCGGAGCAGGCAATCAGCTGCACCAATGCAATCATGGATGAATTAGGCTGCAAAACCGTAGCCGATTTGCTGAAGGTCGATGCCGAAACGCTTGTGAAAGTGGCTGGAGACAAGTTCTCCATGGGCATTGCCCCGGAAAGAGACGGAATTGTTCTGCCTTCGGAGCCGCACGACGCTTACGCCAATGGCGCGGCCAAGGATATTGATATCCTCATTGGCTGCAATAAAGATGAAATGAATTGTTTCGTGTCTTCTCTGGGAGAGGATGGTTTCATCGCTTGGGGCGGTGATTTAAAGGAGAAAAAGTATGCCCAGCTCACGGAGAAAGATAAGGCGCTGGCTGAGAGCTTCTGTAAGGATGCAAAGGGCGAAAACTACGAACATATCAGTCGTCTGCTCGATCAGTACTGGTTTATCGCGCCGTTTATCAGAACGGCAGAGAATCAGGCCATGGCCGGCGGCAAAGCGTACAGCTATTTCTTCACGGTGGAATCCTCTTTGCCGCTCATGAAAAGCGGACATGGGGCAGAACTTCCAGTTGTACTGAACCACCCGGAGGCAAATATGGGGATCATGGGAAGGGAAATTGACGAAACTTTCTCAAAGACCGTGCGTAAAATGTGGGTTCAGTTCGCCAAAACCGGTGATCCTTCCCTCAGTGCGGACATTTCTCCGGACGGCAAGGCAAAGGAGTGGCCGGTTTACGATACGGAGAACAAGTGGATCATGATACTCGATGAGTTCAATATCCATGCGGAAAAGGAATCGGAGAAAAAGATTGTTGATTGGGACAGGACCTATCCTCTGACCAAATATTATTTGTATTAAGACAGGATATAAAAGAAAGGTTGTGACGTCATGTTCCGAAAAATGACCCGAAGAAAATTTCTCAAAACTGCCGCGCTGGGCTTTTTGGCGGTCAATACGATTGGGCTTCTGCCGGACGGGAAAGTTTTTGCCGCCAGCGACTGCACCGTGAAAACGCGTTACGGCACGTTCAACGGCTTTCTTGATCAAAACGGCGTAAAAACCTGGCTGGGCATCCCCTATGCCAAGCCGCCCGTCGGAAAACTGCGCTGGCGCGCGCCCGAGCCTTTGAAGCCGTCCAACAAGACCTTCGACGCCAAAAAATTCGGCTTTACGGCGATACAAACGATTGACAAGCATGAAGCTGCCTCTGTCAACCCGCAAAGCGAAGACTGCCTGACGCTGAACATTTGGACGCGCGGCGAGGGCAAAAACAAACCCGTCATGGTCTTTATCCACGGCGGCGGTTTCCAGACCGGCGGCACCAGCGACCCGCTCTATAACGGAAGCAATTTTGCGGCGGCAAATGACGTCGTTATCGTCACGCTTAACTATCGTGTTTCTGTCTTTGGCTTTGTGAACTTCGCAAGTTTTGATCCTTCCTTTGAAGACAGCGGCTATCTCGGGTTGAAAGATCAGATCGCGGCTTTGCAGTGGGTCAAGGAAAATATCGCGGATTTCGGCGGGAATCCCGACAATATCACCATTTTCGGAGAAAGCGCGGGCGCGATTTCCTGCATGATGTTGGCGGTTATCCCTGCCGCAAAAGGACTTTTCGACAAGGCAATTCCGCAGTCGGCAAATTCGTATATGTACAACACGCCGGAATATTCCGCGCAAGTCGCGCAAACTTACATGGAATTGGGCGGCGCAAAGACGATGCGCGACATGATGAAGAAATCTTCCGCCGAAATCCAGCAAATTTACGAAAAAGTCAGAGATGCCCGCATGGGGCAGACGGTCAAGGACTATTTGCCGACTTGCGACGGAAAATTCTTGCCGCAAGATCCATTCCGGGCGTTAAAGGACGGCGACGCACGCGGAATCAAATTCTTGACGGGCACGACGGCCGACGAGTGGCGTTATTGGCTGCTTTACATGGATAATTTCTTTGAAGTGTTCCACGATAACCCGAAAAACCTTTCGCCCGTCATGCTGAAATACGATTCGCGCACGCCGCAGGAAATTTATCAATCTTGGCTGAAAAACCGCCCGGATACCATGGAAAATTTTGAGATTTTTGTGAACCAGATCGATTGGCGCGTCGGGCAGGAATTGGCGGCGGAGTACCAGTCGGATTTCGGCGATGTGTACTATTATCTGTTCAGCGAGCAGTCGCAGGTCGGGAATTTGCGCTCATGCCATGCGATCGACCTGCCGTTTACCTTCAACCATCCCGAGACTCTTGTGCCGAATCCCTCGCCTACTCTCATAAGGCAGGTTCAGGCATCGTGGGCAGCCTTCGCGGCGACGGGAAGCCCGAACAACGAATGGATGCCCCATTGGGAGCGCTACACCAGAGGCAATCGCCAGACCATGGAGCTGAACTCGAAGGGCTGCGTCTGCCACAAGGATTTGAACACGGAAAATCTGAACGAATTGCGCTATGTCTATGAAAACTAAAAGGAAGCTTTGAAAACTCGTAATTATGCCTTCCCCTTGAGGGGAAGGTGGCAGCCCGAAGGGCTGACGGATGAGGTGTTACGGCTACAGTTTAGTTATCATAGTTTTGAACGCGGGATAAATAATTGTTTGAGTTATCATAATTGCTCACCGCGGAATCTTTAAATCTGCAGAGCTTTTCAGGGGATTCAAAAAAGGGCGGCGCCCCTGGAAATAATTTCGAATATAAGCAACTGTATAAATCATTGCAAAAACTAATCGTAATCAAGTCTCCTTCCGTCTGAAAATAACTGAAAAATATTGAAACTCTGATTCTTTGAAAGTATAATGAATACAGAACACGATGCGGATTGTAAAGCATCGCAGAAATATGGCAAGGAGGGATTGGTTAATGGCAAAGTACGTGATGGCGCTGGATGCCGGAACCACCAGCAACCGGGCGATCATCTTCGACGAGGAGTCGCGGATCGTCGGCGTCTCGCAGAAGGAGTTCACGCAGCATTTTCCCGAGCCGGGCTGGGTTGAGCACGACGCCGAGGAAATCTGGAGCTCGATGGTCACGGTCATGCGGGAGGCGCTCGAAAAGGCGAATCTGACTGCAGGCAGTCTTTCCGCCATCGGCATTACGAACCAGCGCGAGACGACGGTGGTTTGGGACAAGAACACCGGGCGGCCCGTCTATAACGCGATTGTCTGGCAGTCGCGGCAGACGGCGGACATTTGCGAAGATTTGAAGCG
>JAEERZ010000171.1 GCA_016286075.1 Selenomonadaceae bacterium | reverse complement strand
GTTTTATCTTTGCGAGAGCCTCTCTTTCAGCAGTTCCGCCGCTTTGCTGAACATCTGCCCGGCTTTCCAGATGAAGAAGATGCGGCAGAGGCAGGCCGGAGCCAGCGGACGGAAGACGAGACTGCTTTCCTTCGAGAGATTCAAGATGCGGTCGAGGCTCAGGAGATACCCGACGCCCGCTTCCGCCATCAGGGACGCGTTGTAGATGAGCGTGTAGGTGGCGACGATGTTCAGCTCGCGCTCGTCCTTGCCGAACCAGTTTTTCAGTTCCTTGTTGGCCAGCGCCTGCTGGGAAAGGAGCAAGGGCAGCCCTTCCAAATCCTCCGGATGGATTTCCGCGAGGGAGGCGAGAGGGCTGTCCTTTTTCATGAAAACGCCCCAGCGGTCCTCGTGACCGATCTCGATGTACGGATAATTCTGCGGCGGTTCCGGCTCCACCAGGACGCCGAAATCCAGCGTCCCTTTTTCCAGCCGCTCCTTCACGCCGCTGTCGTCAAGACTGTAGAGATGGACGCAGACTTTGGGATGGTCCTGCCGCAGCGCCTGGACGGTCTCGGCGATGACCCGCATGCCCGCCGTCTCGGCGCAGCCGATGCGGACGCTGCCGCCGACCTCCGCGTCAGCGTGGGTCAGTTCTTCGACGGTCTTGTCCACGAGCTCCTCGATTTCCTCCGCGCGCTTCTTCAGGAGGTACCCCGCCTCCGTCAGCGTGGTGCGGCGCTTGCTTCGCAAGAGGAGCTTGACGCCCAGCTCTTCCTCCAGGTCCATCAGCTGGCGGGAAAGTGCCGGCTGAGAGATATTCAGCGCCTCGGCGGCCCGGGAAATGTTTTCCGTGCGGGCCGTGGCAAGAAAATATTTCAGCACGCGAAATTCCATGACGTTTCACCTCGGCTTCTATTGTAATGGATTTTATCATGCAATTCAATTATGGATTGTCATGCAATATATGTATTTGTCATAAAAGATTTTGTCCTCTATAATCGATTGCAGAAAGAAAACAAAACGAAAGAGAGGTTTTTCTGATGAAATCGTTAAACAAGAAGAAATCCCTGCTGATGATGGCGGCCATGCTGGCCGGGACGATGACCTTCGGCGCGGTGGGCGCGGCGCAGGCGGCGACGCCCGCCAAAAGCCTTGCCCAGGTCTCGCAGATGAAGCTGTCCTCCATCGGCGAGATGACGAACGACACCCGCGTCTTCGCCGTGGACAAGTCCGTGGAGGCGAAGAACGTCCGTTTCCAGAACCGCTACGGCTTCGAGGTGGCCGGGCATCTCTATCTGCCGAAGGATTTTGACGCCAAGGTGCAGTATAAGGCAGTGGTCGTCACGGGACCCTTCGGCGCGGTGAAGGAGCAGGCCTCCGGCCTCTACGCGCAGGAAATGGCAAAGGCGGGCTTCGTGGCCTTGGCCTTCGATCCGTCCATGACCGGCGAGAGCGGCGGCGCGCGCCGCAATATGGGCTCGCCGGAAATCTTTACCGAGGATTATCACGCGGCGGTGGACTTCGTGACGAACCTGAAATTCGTCAATCCGGAGCAGGTGGGCGCCGTCGGCATCTGCGGACTGTCCGGCATGGCCATCACGGCGGCGGGCAGCGACAGCCGCATCAAGGCGGTGGCGACCTCGGCCATGTACGACATGAGCGAGAGCATCAGCGACCATTACAACGGCTTCTATTACACGCCGGAGCAGCGCGAATTGGTGAAAAAGCACCTGGCGAAGATGCGCGACGAGGAGGCCAAGACGGGCAAGTCCATCCGGGGCGCCCATGAATTGGAAGTGGACGGGAAGGGCAACGTCCTGACCTTTGACACCATGTTCCCCGACAAACTGCCGGCGGACGCGAACCCGGTCATTCAGGATTTTTACGGTTACTATGTGGGCCGCGCCTACCATCCGAGAGCCATCAACTCGAACACGCTTGCCTGGGATTCCACGACGCCTTACGGCTTCTTCGATTTCCGGCTCATGGACAACATCGACGAGCTCGGCGATACGCCCGTCCTTCTGATCACCGGCGACGCGGCCCATTCCAAATATTTCTCGGACAACGTCTACGAAAAGATCGCGGGGCCGAAGGAAGAAATCGTCGTGCCCGGCGCGACCCATGTGGACCTCTACGACCAGATGGACAAGATTCCCTTCGACCGGCTGATCGCGTTCTTTGACGAGAATCTGAAATAACCGGAGAGGGTGGAACGGCTTGCCTGACGTCGGGCAGGCCGTTCCTTATGATAAAGGTGGTACGTATGAACAACAAGACTCTGCTTATATTTATCCTGATGACGGGCGTGTTCGGGATTCTCAACACGGAAATGGGCTTTATCGGCATCCTGCCCTATATCGCGGAGCGGTACGGCGTGACGGTTGTGCACGCGGGACTTTTGATCAGCCTGTTCGCGCTGGGGGTGGCGATTGCCGGACCGACCATGCCGCTGTTTTTCTCGCGGTTCAACCGGAAATCGGTCATGCTGTTGGTGCTGGGGCTTTTCACGGTCTGCAACGTGATCTCGGTCTTTGCCGAGGATTTCAATCTGCTGCTGGCGGTGCGCGTGCTGCCAGCGTTCTTCCATCCGGTCTATTGTTCCATGGCCTTTACCGTGGCGGCCATGATCGCGGGGGAGAAAGACGCGCCGAAGGCCGTGGCGAAAATCAACATCGGCGTTTCGGCGGGCATGGTGGCGGGTGTTCCCGTCAGCAATTTTCTCGCGGAAAACATTTCCCTTTCCGCGTCTATGGCGTTTTTCGCCGTCGTGACTTTCCTGGTTTTCCTGGCGACATGGTTTTTCGTGCCTTCCATGCCGGCCACGGAGCGTATGACTTACGGCAGCCAGCTTCGCGTCCTGAAAAAGCCCATGCTCTGGGCCTCCATCGTCGCCGTCATTTTCCTGAACGGCTCCGTTTTCGGCGTGTTCAACTATATGGCGGAGTATCTGGGGAGCGTCGCGGGGCTGGCCCCGTCGGTGGTCAGCGCTACGCTGTTCGTCTATGGCGTCTGCAATATTTTCGGCAGCATGATTGCGGGGCGGCTCCTGACGCAGAATCCTCTCGGCACCGTGAAGCTCTTTCCCTTTGCCGTTGGGATGGTGTATCTGCCCTTCCTTTCGGGCGGCCACGCGCCGGCGATGACGGCGCTGCTCGTCGTGCTTTGGGGACTTTTGGGCGGCGTCAACGCCAACATCAACCAATTCTGGATTTTCCGCGCCGCGCCGGAAGCGCCGGACTTCGCCAACGGTCTTTTCCTGACGGCGGCGAATCTCGGCTGCATGGCCGGCACCGCGTTCAGCGGCGTCGTCATCGACACGATGGGCACGCAGTACGTTTTCCTGGGCGGCCTCGCCTTTGCCGCTCTCGCCGCCGCCACTGTATGGGGGCAAAGCTGCCGCCCGGCCATGAACCCGTTGGGCGGCGCCGCGGCGGGCGTGAACGGGTAATTGGAGGGACAGCGGATGCAAAAACTTCTTATGGTCTGCCTGCTTTTTACTGCGCTTTGCGTTTCCATGGGCTGCGGCAAAGCCGCCCCGCCGGCGGACGCGTCGACGTCTTCATCGCAGGAAAAGGAGCAAATCACGTTGAAACAGAAAAAATCCGTGGAAATCCGCGCAGGCGGAAAAACATTCTTGGCCGTCCTGGAAGACAATGAGGCCGCGCGGGCGTTTTCCGCGAAGCTGCCTCTGACGGTCACGATGACGGAACTGAACGGAAATGAGAAGTATTATAGGCTGCCGGAACGATTGCCGTCTTCCGACCAAAACGTCGGAACCGTTCACACAGGCGATTTGATGCTGTATAATGGAAACTGCATCGTGCTCTTTTATCGGGATTTTTCCACGAGCTATTCCTATACGCGATTGGGGCGCGTGGAGGATCCGGCGGGGCTGGCGGAAGCGCTGGGACCGGGCGACGTCCCTGTGGCTTTTGACTTGCCCTGAATCCGTATTGGTGTGGCGAAACGTGGAAAGGACGGGAAAAATGAAGTATCGGGAATTGGGAAACACCGGGCTGAAGGTCAGCGAAATCGGCATGGGTTGCGAGGGCTTTGCCGAGGAAGGCTGCAAGATGACGAAGACGCTGTTCGACCTGGCCGAGGCCCGCGGGGTCAATTATTTCGACCTCTACACGTCGAATCCCGACGTGCGCCGCGCCGTCGGCGACGCCCTTGCCGGGCGGCGGGACAAGTTTTATATCCAGTCCCATATCTGCTCGATCTGGCAGGACGGGCAGTACAAGCGCACGCGGGACGTGGCGGAAGCCCGGGCGGGCTTTGACGAGATGATGAAGCTCCTCCGGACGGACTATCTCGACGTGGGCATGATTCACTACTGCGACGCCCTTTCCGATTGGGAGGAAATCGAAACGAGCGGTATCCTGGACTACGCGAAGGAACTGAAAGCCGCGGGGCGCGTCCGGCACATCGGCCTTTCGAGCCACAATCCCGAGGTCGCTTTGAAGGCCGTGGAAAGCGGTGCCGTCGAGGTGCTGATGTTCAGCGTCAATCCCTGCTACGACCTCCAGCCCGCCTCGGAGGATGTGGAGGAAATCTGGGCCGCCAAAAACTACGAGGGCGAGCTGACGAACATGGACCCGGAGCGTCAGCGGCTCTATGAGACGTGCCAGCGGCTGGGCGTGGGAATCACCGTGATGAAATGCTTTGGCGGCGGCGACCTGCTCGACGCGAAGCTTTCGCCCGCGGGCGCGGCGCTGACGGTGAACCAGTGCATCCATTACGCGCTGACGCGTCCGGCGGTGGCGACGGTATTAGCGGGCGCCCACTCGGCGGAACAGTTCCTGACGAGCCTGGCCTATGAGGACGCGGGCGAAGCGGAACGGGACTACGCGGCGGCCTTCGCCGCCTTCCCGCGCATCCGCTGGCAGGGGCATTGCATGTATTGCAGCCATTGCGCCCCGTGCCCGCAAAAAATCAGCGTCGCCGACGTCACGAAGTTCCTGCATTTGGCGGAGGCACAGAAAGGTGTCCCGGAAACGGTGCGCGAGCATTACGCCCTCCTCCCGCACCGCGCGGGGGAATGTGTGCAGTGCGGCGTCTGCGAGACCCGCTGCCCCTTCGGCGTCGACGTGCGGGCGAATATGCGGAAGGCAAAAGAGGTTTTCGGGTATTGATATATTGGAAACGCCGCGAAGGACGACTTCGCGGCGTTTCTGTCGCGTGATTTTCTTCGACTCCCG
>JAEERZ010000170.1 GCA_016286075.1 Selenomonadaceae bacterium | reverse complement strand
TTTCAAAGAGATCCAGTTTGACGTCGTGAATGTCGATGGGGTACGCCGTGCGGCAGACCGCGTCGGGGAAATGATGCGCCTTCAGGTAGTCCTGGGCGTCCAAATAGTATTTGCCGTGAACCCGCCAGGACTCCCGCACGCCTATCATGCTGGCTTCCTTGCTGATAAACGCCTTCTCGAATCCGGGGAGATTGTTCCTGAAAAATGCCGCCAGACGGCGCGTCATCTTCCGCCCGAAAGCCACCGCCCGGCTGCGGGAAACCGCGTCCGTGGACGAGAAAGACAAAGGCGGCATTTCCGGGCAGTTCATGGACATGGTATGGGGCTTGCCCATCATGGAAAAGGCCTGGATATATAAGATATCGTCTTCGGTAAGCTCACCCGTGCTGACTCCGCTCTTGAAGACGCTCTCGGTCTGCTTCCATTTGGCGAATTCCATGAAGGGCGTGCGGCCCTTCTTTACATCCTCCAAGAATTTTTGGTCGGCTCTCGGGCCCATCCAAGTATCCTTCATCTTATCATGGAAAAAATGAAAGACTTTCGGTACGTCAATGCCGCTCATTTCAAACCGCAGGCTCATGGGCTGGTTTCGCCCGGTCTTTTCCGAGCCTTTTTCCGCGGGAACGCCCGCGAATCGGGACAGCAGCGCGTCGCCGGTGGCGTCGATAAAGACGCGCGCCGTGATCTTTGCCAGTCCCTCGACGGTCTGCACGACGCAGGCGGCGATCTTGCCGCCTTCCGTGATCGCGCCGACGAGAGCCGTGTCGTAAAGGACTTCTGCGCCCGCCTCCTCGCACATCTCGTCATAGACGAGAGTTAGATGCTCCGGCATATATAGTCCCCTGCCGCCGCCGTAATAGGTTTCGGTGTCGAAGCCGAGGAATATCGGGGCGTCCTGCTGGGCTTCCATCCGCCGGTTGAGTTCCGTGATGTAGGGCGTGTCGCTGCCATCGGCAAAGGTCGGCATACAGGGAAAGACGCAGCCTTGCGTGGCAAGCCCGCCCAGCGTGACGCCGCGCTCGACAAGCACGACATTCGCGCCTTTTTGCGCCGCAGTGATTGCCGCCGCAGTTCCGGCTGCACCGCCGCCCACCACGCAGACGTCGACGTCGAACAGTACGGGAAGTTCCGACTCGGAAAAGTCCACCGAAGGGGTGGGCGGCGCGGCCGCCTCCGCTTTCAATGGCATATGGTCGGACGCGCCCTCGAGGATCGCCCCCGCCGCCGTCAGTCCCGCCAGCTTCATAAAATCGCGGCGGGAGATGGGAATTGAAAACGATTTTTCCATAAGCTCTGAGCCACCTCTTTGCAAATTTGGACAGTTTCTTACGCAATTTGCCTTGCCGCAAGCTCGGCGAAGAGGCCGTTTTTCTCCATGAGCTCTTGGTAGGTGCCGTCCTCGACGATTGCGCCGCGGTCCATGACGAGGATGCGGTCGGCGTTTTCTATCGTGGAGAGACGGTGGGCGACCACGATTCTTGTGGAGCGCATGGCTTCCAGCGTTTTCGCCACGATGGCCTGGGTCTCGTTGTCGAGAGAACTGGTGGCCTCGTCGAACACGATGATTCTCGGATGATGGACGAGGGAGCGGGCGATCAGCAGGCGCTGCCGTTGTCCGCCGGAGAAGGTGGTGCCGCCTTCGTTGACGATGGTGTGCATGCCCATCGGCAGCTCCTTGATGTCGGCTTCGAGGCCGACGAGCCGCGCGACTTCCCATGCGTCGTCCATGGTCAGCGGCAGGGAGCCGACGATGTTCGAGAAGATGCTGCCTTCCATCAGCTGCCCGTGCTGCATGACGACGCCGATCTGGCGGCGCACCGACGAGACGTCCAGCTCGGAGATATCCATGCCGTCGTAAAGCACCGCGCCGCTTTCCGGTTTCTCGAGACCGAGGAGCACGCGAAGCAGCGTGGATTTGCCGCTGCCGGAGCTGCCGACGATGGCGACGAAAGCGCCGGGACGGATGGAGAGGTTGATATCTTTTAAGACCAAAGGCGCGTCGGGTTTGTAACGGAAACGGACTTCTGCCGCGTCGATCTCGCCGGTCAGCTCGCCCGCCGGCAGCTTGCTTTCGGAGACTTCGCTCTTTTCTTTCAAGATGGGCAGGATACGCTCCAGCGCCGGGATGACGCCCCAGATGCTTACGATGCCGCTTCGGAGGCCGGAAAGGGCGCTGCCGAAGCTGCCCATTGCGGAGTTGAAGCTCAGGAACTGGGCGGTGGTCATGAAAGCGATGCCGGAAGTCTGGGAGTCGTCAAGAAGCGACATCGCATAATAGAATATGCAGAAATTCAGGACGATGGGCTGGGCCGACATGATGAGGCCGATCCAGGTGTCCTGCCAGCGGGATTTGCGGTTCCACTTCCATTCGTCGCCGAAGCGCTGGGTCCAAAGGTAAAAGGCGCGTTCCTCGGCAGCCCGCAGCCGGAATTTGTTCAGACCGGCGAGAAGCTGGAGGAGCTGTCCTGACACACGGCCCGAGGCGTCGGCTTTTTCCCGCTGGAAGCCGACCTGGCGCCAGGAGAAAATCATCGAGAGTACGA
Organism: Selenomonadaceae bacterium; assembly: GCA_016286075.1. Lineage (GTDB taxonomy): Bacteria > Bacillota > Negativicutes > Selenomonadales > Selenomonadaceae > RUG12372. The sequence goes on along the minus strand of JAEERZ010000170.1, from coordinate 2,645 downwards.
AAAAGACGGCCCAGATGAAGACCGAGAGGATTGCCATCTTCGGGCTGTAATAGAACATGACGAGCAGGTTCCAGAAGCAGAAGATACCGTTGAAGATGCCGTTGGCGACGGTGGAGGAAAGCTGGTGGGACAGGAGGGCCACGCCCTGCATTCGGAGCGACAGGTCGCCAATCTGGTATTGGCGGAAAAAGGCGGCGGGCAGCGACAGGAGCTTGATCCAAAGCGCGGATTCCGCCGTCACCCGCACATGATTCTTGAGGCGCATCACGGTCAGGCTGCGCACGAGGGAAATCAGCGCGCCGGAAATCGAGGTCACGAACATGACCTGCACGACGAGCAGCAGCGCTCTCTTGTCATAGGTCGGAATGATGTCGCTGAAGATGGTCTGGGTGACGAGAGGCGTGACGACGGGAATCAGTCCCGCGATGAAGCAGCAGAAAAGCAGCAGCCAATAGTCGCGCTCCCAGCAGAGCCGCGTCGTCCATTTGAACCATTTCCAAAGGGAATCCACGTCCTCCGGCATGCTTTGCGTGAAACAGAAGGCTCGGGAATCGAAGGAATCGGCTTCCGCTTCGTCAATGGGGATCCGGTCCCCGGTTTCGTGATCGATCCGTTCGTAGCGATCGGGCGCTGCGGGCAGCGCTGCGTAAGGATTGCCGTCCTTGGTAACCAAGATCGGGCCGATGTCCTGTTTGTACCAGTCGGGGACAAGTTCGATCTCGCGGGAGTGGAGCTCCCGGCTGCCGATCGTCCGCAGGATTTCCCGCGTATCGGTCAGGTGTGCGGCCTCTTCGGGCAGACGGAAGCGGCTGCGGGGAATGCCGAAATACTCGCCGATTTCGCGCAGAGCGTGAATCACCGACGGCTGATTCTTGTCCTCGGCGCGGCTTACAAAGGGCAGATTGGGAATCAGGTTCCTCATGAGCTCGCTGTAGGAATTGGAGACCAGGAGTTCCTTGGTTCGGGCAAATTCCGAAAGATTCTCTCCGGCGCGCTTTTCTTCGGCATGGAAGAAGTCGAGATAGGCGTTGCAGAAGCGCTTGATTTCCGCGCCGAGCGCCAGCGGGAAAATATTTAACTCGAAGCGTTCGATGACTGCTTCCGTGGAGAGCGAGGCGACCTCCGCGGCCGTTTCGAGAGCGACGGTTTCCGTGGCGGGAAGCATCAAGATGTTGCTTTCCCCCAGGAATCGCACGGAGGCGTCTTGCTTCAATGCTTCTCTTGGAAGCTCCAGCCAGGCGAGCGGTCGTCCCTTTGGCGCGGCAATCCGAGTTCCGGCGGGCAGCGTTTCTTTTTCGCCCGGCAAGATCTCACGGCAGACCCGAGGCAGCAGGTGACGATCAGGGCGGTGGAAAAACGAAGTCAGCGCGTCTTCCAGGGCGTCGACCCGCAAGGCGCGTTCCACCGTCCGAAAGTCCTCCAACGGTATCGGGCGCAGCGTCGTTTCCTCGAGGGCGATGGCGACAAGGTAAAGCTCCGGCGCGTCGATCCATGCCGGAATTCCATACAAGAAGTCCCCCTCTTCCTCTTCCCAGAGGAAAACGCGGCGGACAGACTTGTAGACGACGTAAAGCTCAACCTTGCCGGAAAGGATTTCCAGCACGGTGCGCCCGCCGTCGTTCAGTTCGATCCATTCGCCGATTTTCGCGGTTGTCGTCGTCATCTTGAAACCTTCTTGTTTGACAAAAATGTGTATACGGTATATATTTTAAAAAAGGAGTGATACAGATGTCGGTAAAGGTCCGAAAAGTGGGGAACAGCTTCGCGGTCACGATTCCTACGCATATTGTGAACCAGTTACGTTTGCGGCATGGCCAAAGTCTGGAAGTGCGTCCGTCGGCACATGGATGGGAATATCAGCTTCCGCATCCTTATTCAGGCCGTGTTGCATGGGAAGAATATGAAACCTTGGACGCCAATGTCCGCGACGGTCTTTCGCCGGAGGAATACGTCAGAAGCATGAGGGAGCAGGATCGCGATGAAATCGTATTTTGACACGGCGATTCTCATTTATGCACTGGAAAACGGCTCGGTGCAGGCAAGAAATTTGTTGGAAGATTCCATGCGGCGAGGAGTCGTGGGCATATCCGTCGTCACCATTATGGAATATTGTACGGGTTGTATGCGGCATAACAGGACCGATATGGTGACGCGGTTCCGGCAATTTTTGAGGCAGTGCGATTTTGAGATTCATTTGATTCAGGAGGAGACCGCTTTTACAGCGGCGAAAATTCGAGCGGATTACCCGGCTTTCAAGCAAATGGATGCGTTGCAGCTTGCAAGCGCGATAGTTGCCGAAGCTGATGTGTTCTATACCAATGACAAACAATTATTGCAGTTCGCGCATGAAAGAATGAAAGTCGTCGGATTTGAGGAGTCGTCCAAAGAGTGAGATAAAACTTGCGAAGAGTGGAGTGTGAGCGCTCCGCTCTTTTTATTTCTGCCGTGTATAATAATAACATTCTCCTAAAAGATACTGCTTTTAAGGAGAAAAATTATTGCTTAGGAGAAATAATCAATAGCTCTGTATCAGCTTCTTATAGTACCCTTCTTCTTCCATCAGGCTCTCATGCGTGCCTCTCTGCACTACCCTCCCTTTTTGCAGTACGATGATCTCGTCGCAGTCGCGGATGGTCGAAAGGCGG
>JAEERZ010000169.1 GCA_016286075.1 Selenomonadaceae bacterium | reverse complement strand
ACGATTTTCGTTTTGGAGAACGAAAATATCCCGCTGCAAATCCAGGAAGCGGAGTCGAATATCTTGCAGGCGCAGGCCAATCTCCGGCGGGCGGAGAACAATTATCGCCGCTATCAGATTCTGAAAGCCCACGACGCGGCGTCGGCGCAGCAGTACGACGACGCGGAGGCGACTTATTATTCGGCGGAGGCGGCGCTCCAGGTTGCGGAGTCAAAGCTGGGCCAGCTTCGCGTGCAGGAATCGCGGCAGGCGGTCGTTGCGCCCATCGACGGCAAAGTCCTGGTGATGTACCGGCAGCAGGGCGCTTATGTGCAGAGCGGCACGGCCCTCGCGCTGGTGGGGAATTTCGATTATCTCTATTTCACGACGCCGGTGCAGGACAAGGACGCCCGCTATCTCTCCATCGGGCAGGAAGCGGATTTGGTCTTCCAGAGCAAAGATTTCAAGAAGGTTTACGGTACGGATTACGCGGTGGGCAATCTCGGAAGCCAGCAGACTTTCACCGCGGCCATCGCGGAAATCCGTCCTCCGGTTTCCGAGCCTGCCGCCATACGAAACGTCCTCTGGCAGGTCGATAACCGTTCCGGACTTTTGGAGCCGCAGACTTACGGCGGCGTTAGCTTCAAGGCGCGCCGGAGCCACGACGCGTTGGTGGTGCCTCTTTCGGCGATGACGAACGGTGAAAAAAACGAGGTCTTCGTCGTGAAGCCGGATAATACGGTGGAACGGCGCCCGGTCAAGGCGGGGACGGACGACGGGACGTACATCGAGATCCTGTCCGGACTGTCCGAGGGCGAGATCGTGGTGACCAGCGGCACGGAGGGGCTGAGCAACGGGGAGCATGCCGAAGTTGTACTGGACGAGATGGATAAAGGGAGCGAGGCGCGATGAACGACAAGATCTTCAATCAGGCGGCGCTCGATAAACTGCGCTCCCCGGAAAAGCTTGACACGATGATTCGCATCACCGGCCCTGTGGGATGGATGGGGCTGGCGTCCGTCGCGCTGCTTTGTTTCGCCATCGTGCTTTGGTCGTTTTACGGCTCCTTCACGGACAAGGCGGAGGGCTGCGGGTTGATTATGGATTCGGCGGGCATTGTGAGCATTACGCATCCGGTGGCGGGCAAGCTGACCGCCGTGCACGTCCAGACCGGGGACAGGGTTTACAAAGGGATGCTCGTCGCCCACATGGATCAGCCGGAGCAGTCGGCGGACACGCGCATGGCGCAGTACGGGACGGAGCTTGCGACAAACGACCGGGACGTGATGGGACGCGTTTATCAGTATGACGCAAAGCGGCATCAGCAGACAGCGAGGGAGGAGATTTACTGCGACTATGACGGCGTGGTGGACGAAGTGATGGTGGCCGAGGGCACTCTGGTTCCGGCGGGAAGCCCGATTTGCACCGTGCGCCTGACGCAGAACCGCGACGATTTGACCGGCGTTTTCTATATTCCCGTGGACAAGGGCAAACGAGTGGAGCCGGGCATGACGATCCAGCTCGCGCCGAACGGCGTGGACGTGACGCAGACGGGCAGCCTGATTGGCGTGGTGAAAAGCGTTTCCCAGTATCCGATTTCCGCCGAGGGCGTGAGAAAGGGCCTCGGGAATTCCCAGCTGGCGCAGTATGTGCTGTCGCAGGGCGGCGGCGCGGCGGTGGAAGTGAAGTTCGATCTCGTGAAGGACGCGAGTTCCGAGTCCGGATATCTGTGGACCTCCGTGGTCGGAAAGCATCGCCCGATTACGGCGGGCAGTTTCTGCACCGGCTCCATCGTCATCGAGCGCGAGCCGCCGATTGAAAAGGTGTTTTACAAGATCAGTCAATGGTTGAGAAGCAGGTAAGAGGTTCTTGCAGCAAGAATTTTTACTGTATAGTGTCAAATTTATGCTTAAATTTTGTTAATCTTGCCTTCCCCTTTGGGGAAGGTGGCGCCGAAGGGCGACGGATGAGGTTTTGCAGTGCAGTAGTCCATGTAAGCATATCGTTACGAAGACCTCACCCACCGCTAAAGCGGTCCCCCCTCCCCATAGGGGAGGGCAAGGTTGCGCTTTAACAAAGATTTGCAGGGGCAAGGGAATTCTATGGAATTTACGGAAAGAATACGGCAGTTTTTCTTTGGCGCCCAGCGCGTCAAGACGCCGACTGTGCTCCAGATGGAGGCGACGGAGTGCGGCGCGGCGTCGCTGGCCATGGTGCTTGCCTACTACGGCAAATGGCTTCCGCTGGAAAAGCTGCGGCATGAGTGCGGCGTAACCCGCGACGGCGTCAACGCGAAAAATATCCTGCGCGCGGCGCGGCGGCTCGGCTGCACGGCCAAAGGTTTCGCGGGCAAGCCCGAAGTGCTCCGGAAGAAGGAATACCCGTTGATCCTCTTTTGGGAGTTCAACCATTTCGTGGTCTTGGAGGGCGTCGAGAACGACACCGCTTATTTGAACGACCCCGCGATGGGACGGCGGCAGGTTTCGTGGGAGGAGTTCCTTTCCTCCTATACCGGCATTTATCTCAATATCCGCCCCGGCGAGGAATTCGTGCAGGAGGGCCACCGCTATAACGTGGCGAAGGCCGTCGCCGAGAAACTCGCCGAAGACAAATGGGCGATTCTTTTCGTGCTGATATTAGGGCTTTGCATGATCGTGCCCGGCCTCGCCGTGCCGGTGATGAACCAGATTTTCATCGACGACGTGTTTTCGATGAAGCACCCCGATTGGACGATAAAGCTCCTATGGGCGATGGCGGCGGCGGCGGTCATGTCCGGCGTCATGAACGCCATGCGGGCGGCGGTGCTGACCTATTGGCAGAAGAAGCTGACGCTGGCGGATTCCTCCTCGTTCTTCTGGCATGTGCTCCGGCTGCCGGTGACGTTCTTCCAGCAGCGTTACGCGGCGGACGTGGCGTCCCGCATCCAGTTCAACGAATCCAACGCCGAGGTGCTTTCCGGGCAGGCGGCTACCGCGCTGCTGGACTTTTTCATCGCGCTGTTTTTCCTCGGACTCTTGGTGCAGTACAGCGTGCCGCTGACTCTGGTGGGAGTCTCCGTCAGCTTCGTCAATCTGGCGGTGCTCCTCTATATGCGGCGGAACATGACCGACCTGACCATGCGCATCCAGCAGGAAAAAGGCAAGGAATACGGCGTGCTGATGAACGGCCTGATGATGATAGAAAGCGTCAAGGCGAGCGGCTGCGAAGGCGATCTGTTCTCGAAATGGTCGGGCTATGCCGCAAAAGCCCTCGTCGCCAATCAGGAAATGCAGCTCTGGTCTACGAAGGTGCGTCTCCTGCCGACGCTCCTTGCGGGACTCTCGGGGGCGCTGGTGATGACCGTCGGCGGCTTTTCCATCATGGAGGGCCTGATGACCGCCGGCATCTATACGGCGGTGAACAGTCTGATTGCCAAGTTCCAGGAGCCGATGCAGAAGCTCCTCACGCTCAGCGATACGATCCGCACGACGGAAATGCAGATGCAGCGCCTCGACGACGTGCGCCGCTATCCTATCGACAACCTGAACTATCCCGACGAGACGCAGCAGTACGCCTTCACGGGAGAAAGACTGTCCGGCCGGATTGAGATGCGGGACGTGAGCTTCGGCTACAGTCCGCTGGACCCGCCGCTCTTGGAGCATTTCGAGCTGCATCTGGAGCCGGGACGCTGGGCTGCCGTCGTGGGCGCGTCGGGCAGCGGAAAATCGACGCTGGCGAAGCTGGCAGCGGGGCTTTACGAGGAATGGTCGGGCGACGTGCTGTTCGACGGCGTGAAGCGCCGGGAGATTCCCCGCGCCGTGCGGGTGAATTCCATCGCCACGGTGGATCAGGACGTGTTCCAGCTTTCCGGCACGGTGCGGGAAAATATCACGCTGTTCGACCGGTCCGTGCCGAAAGCCGACATCATGCAGGCGGCGCAGGACGCCTGCATCCATGACGACATCCTGCGGCTTCCGGGCGGCTACGAGGCCGAGGTCTCTGAGGGCGGGATAAATTTCAGCGGCGGCCAGAGGCAGCGATTGGAGATGGCCCGGGCCTTGGCGGGGAATCCTTCCATATTGATCCTGGACGAGGCGACCAGCGCCATCGACCCGGTGACCGAGCAAAAGGTGCTGGAAAATATCCGCCGGCGCGGCTGCACCTGCCTGATCGTCGCCCACCGCCTCTCGACGATCCGCGACGCGGACGAAATCATCGTGCTGGAAAAAGGCAAGGTCGCCGAACGCGGAACCCATCGGGAACTGATGCAGCACGACGGCCCGTACCGCAGGCTGATCGAGGAACGGGAAAAGGAAGCGAATGGGGAAGATACGCTGGACTGAGAGAAGAGTGGAGTGTGGAGAGTGAGGAGTGAGGAGATAGGAGTTAGGAGTGTGGAGCGTGGCGGAGAATAATTACGTAATAACTCCTCATTCCTCTCTCCTAACTCCTCACTGAAAATATAAATTACGATTTTGGATAGTAACGACGTTTCTATTTTGCATATTACAACGGGAAAGGAGGAACGAAGCATGAAGCTTTCCGCCGGGGAGCGGTACACGCTGACGGATGAAAAATCGTATATTACGCTTACGGCGGGCCGGGCGGAAGTCTATGCGGTCACACGGCAGACGGCTTCGTTCCGGCAGATTTTCCTGACGGAGCTGGCCGTGGGAGAGGCGGCGTTCCCGTCGATGGACGAGTTTGGCGAAATCGACGTGACGGTTTACGCCGTCGAGGACGCCGAATTTTCGGTGACGCCTTTCGCCGGGTCGGAGCCCGGCGCTCTCGCGCCGCAAATGAAACGATGGTTCGGGCGTCTTGTCGCGCTGCCGTGGCTGCGGCTGTTGGCGGACCGGGGCGACGACGCGCTGAAGCAATGGGCGGACGGTTCGGTCCTGAACGGCGCGGAATCGGATGAGGATACGCTCTACAGGGAGTTCGCGGAGAACGAGGGCATTTTCGCCATGCTGCTTGGCGTGCGGTTCAAGTCGCAGGACAAGCGGCTCGGCCAGCGGATGGAGACCCGCGCGCAGGGGCAGCGGCGGCTCGTGGACGAGACGATTGCCGAGCTGTTAGGCGAGGGGACGGTATTCTCCGCCGTGGGCGCGGAAGGCAATGCGAAGCTGGAGAAAACGGGCTTCCTTGTGCGGCGCGCGGCGCAGGCGCTGAAAATGCCCGTCGAGAATATCAGCATATCGCCGGAAATGGCAAAGCGGCTGGACAACCTCGGTTTGCTCCGCCGC
>JAEERZ010000168.1 GCA_016286075.1 Selenomonadaceae bacterium | reverse complement strand
GAAGTCGTTCTGAACCGCAAGGCTCAAACGGTTTCTTTCTGTTGCATGCATAGTATAGCAGGCAATATATGTTTGGTATATGGAGATTTTTGCGATTTATATTGCAAAACGTGCTATAATGAAAACGTCGAGGTGAATGAAATGCCGGAGTACGAGAAAAAGGGGTATCTGGTTCAGGATTTCAAGGTCTTTCGCTTACAAAGCCCGATGCCGGTTCCCGTTCCGTTTCACTATCATGATTTTCATAAAATCATTCTCTTCCTGGCGGTAAGAGGCGATTATATCATTGAAGGAACGACGTATCCATTGGGGCCTCGGGATATCGCCTTTGTGAGAGAAGGAGAGATTCATCGGCCTGTGATCGACAGCCGGGGGCCGTATGAGAGAATTGTCATCTATGTGGCGCCGAGTTTTCTCTCCCGCGTATCGCGCCCCGGCGCGGATTTGTCTTCCTGCTTTAGGCGAGCGCCGGGCGAAGCCGGCGTCATGCGCCTCGCTTCGGGACATACGCACGAACTGTTGTCGCAGATGGAGAAGCTGGAGCGGACTGCGCGCGGAGAGGGGTTTGCCAACGGGCTTTACACGGAAGCGCTCTTTGTAGAATTCATGATCCTTTTGCATCGCGCGCTTTTCTCGCATGAGCTGGGGACGGTCAAGGAAGCGGAAGCGGACGAAAAAATCCAGCCGCTGCTCGGATACATCGAAGCCCACCTTTCCGGCGATTTGTCCGCGGATGCGTTGGCGAAAGAGGCATATCTCAGCAAATTTTACCTGATGCGACGTTTCAAGGCGGCGACGGGATACAGCCTGCATAAATACGTTACGATGAAGCGGCTCCTGTATGCGCGCGCGCTTCTTACGGAATCGCCGGAGCGTACCGTCGCGGAAATCAGCGCAGATTCCGGCTTCGCTGACTATACGGCTTTCTTCCGCGCGTTCAAATCGCAGTTTTCTGTCACGCCGCAGGAATGGAGAAAAATGCGTGCAGGCAGATAAACTTATTTCTGCTTGGAATCCAACGCCTTCAGCGCTTCCGCGGCCTTGTCGAGCCAATGTCCTTCATAGGTCTCGATTTTTCCGGCGTCGCAGGCAGCGGCAAGCTGCGGGTCGATGGGAATATGGCCGAGCACGGGCAGGTCGTATTTGGCCGCCACGGCGGGAAGATGGCTTTCGCCGAAAATGAAGTGCTCTTTGCCGCAGTCCGGACAGCGGAAGGAGGCCATGTTCTCCAAAAGGCCGAGGATGGGGATATTCATCATTTTTGCCATGTTGACGGCTTTCTCCACGATCATCAGCGCCAGCTCCTGCGGCGACGTCACGACGAGAATGCCGTCCACCGGGAGCGACTGGAAAACAGTCAGCGGCACGTCGCCCGTTCCCGGAGGCATATCGACAAATAAATAATCGATGTTGTCCCAGATGAATTCCTGCCAGAACTGTTTGACGATGCTGGCGATAATCGGTCCGCGCCAGAGCACGGGATCGGTGGCGTTCGGCAAAAGCAGGTTCATCGATATGAGAGGTATTCCGCCGTCGCTGACCAGCGGGTAGGCGCCGGTCTCCGAGCCACGGACGACGCCGCTCACGCCGAAGAGCTTCGGGATGGACGGGCCTGTAACGTCGGCATCGAGAATGCCGACGGAGCACCCCGCGCGGCTCATCGTAACGGCGGAGAGCGCTGTGACCAAAGATTTGCCTACGCCGCCCTTGCCGCTGACGACGGCAATGACGTGCTTGACGTTGCTGAGTTCATGAGGTTTCGCCTGAAGGTTTTGTGGCTCCTGCCGCTCGTCGCAGTCGACGCCGCAAGTTCCGCAGTTCTGATCGCAATTCGTTTCGCTCATGGTGAGATACCTCCTGATAAAATGATATAATCAATCGAAGTTAAAATAATCATATCATAAAATAAGAGAAAGACAAACCAAGCGCATTCAAATTGACAAACGGGAAGTTGTGATTTAGTATTTGAAAAATAAGCATATATTCGGCTTGGAGGCTTTTTGTGGCGACGGATAACGTCTATCGGAAGATAGAACTCTTTTATCAAAAGAAAAAGCAACTGAATATGGTAGTGAAGAAAGCGCAAATGGAGCGTTACTTTCGCGAAATGGCGTGGAAGGGAAAAAACGACGCGCTGCTTCGGCGTATTTTCGGCGTGATATCCTCGATGCTCGCTTATATGAACCATCGAAGATTGGGGAATTTTCACCTTTTGACGCGATATGATTTTGTCGAGATTTTTTATTTGTATGCGGATACCCGGCCGAATTTGCGATTGATCGAGCAAAACGTGGAAATGTTTTTTTCGTATCTGGAAGATTTTATCCATGCGACGGTTTCCGACGACAAAGAGATCCTGAACGCGTTGCGTGAAGGCCGCAATTTATTTTTTGACGGAGGCGTTTTTTCCCTGCCCGACAGGCAGGAGTATGACGCTTTTTGCGACGCGTTGGAGCATACGGAAGAAATCAGCGAAGACGAACTGGATCATCTCAACAGCTTGTTGGACGGGCTTATGTCGGGAATGATCGCCTATTTTCAGCGCGATGAACTGCGTGCCGATTTCTCGCGTGCGGTCATGCTTTATGCCGGGCCGTTTGTGGAGCCGGATAAGGCGGATGAAAACTGGTGGAGGGGCTTTTGGGATTATTTCTTCTTCGACTATCATTGCAAAGCCGATGATATGTCTCCCGTTCATTATTATCTGGAACATGAAAAGGAGACCCTTTCCACGGAGGAACAGTATGTCTTAAAAGATTTGATGCAGGCAAAATTGACCTTTTTCACCGTGAAATATCTTGACGACGAGATTGCGGTATGTTCCGATTTGTTTTCGGGGGAAGAATTGGAGCTTCCCTGTCCGGACGCGACCTTTTATGAGTTCAAGAATATGATTTTCTTCGGGCACTTGCAGCGGCGCGGCGTCATGCTGCTGAATTATATCACCGGGCTTTCGGCGAGCAAGCGGCTTCAAAAGCGTATGCGCGATGAAATCAATAAACAATACGAGCGCTTTCGGACGTACCAGATTCCGCAGGCCACACTGGAAGACTTTTTCATGCGCCATGCGGCGGCGGTGCGTCATACCGTGCAGATATTGTCCGGATTTGCGCAGCTTCGCGTCGTCCCCGATATAGAAGGGGAGATTTCGGCGCGGGAGGTTGTCAGCGCCGCCCTGCTGGAGCCGGAGGAGACACGGTTGGAAACGAAGGCGCGGATGCTCCATTTCAGCGCCTATTCCATTTTTTTTGCCAAGAGATTGTATGAAGACTACGTGGCAAGAATGAAACGGCGCGGCACGAATGCCGTACAGGCTGCGGTCTTGATTCTGATCGAAGGAATCAACGGAGCGGAATACGTTCCCATTGAAAAAATATTCAAGGCTTTCGGCGTGGGGCAGGACGAGGCGCTTATGGCCGTGAATGAAGTGGGGACGGCGGTAAACTGCGTGGCGCTCGACCCGAGATATTTGACGGAAGAAGGATATGTGCAGCTATTGTATTTGACATAGGAGGAGAAAGCGTATGCGATGTGAACGGTGCGGCGCCGAACTGTCCGCAGACGGATATTGCCCGTCCTGCGACGCGGACAGGCATGTGCAGGTATTGAGCCCTGCGGAGCGGAATGCGTACAGGGGCGTTACGATAGAGGAAAGCAATCCCGAGGACGAGACGCGGACGAATATTCGTTTTGAACGCGGCCGACAGGGATGGAGCAACTTCTCTTATATGTCGTCCGGCTCGTGGCAGGGAAAATTGACGCTCTATTTAGGCGTCGCCGCGCTATTGCTGTTTGTTTTTTTCATCGCGGTGCCCGTGGCGTTGGCGGTGATCGTGTTCAGCGTGGTATCGTGGATTTTGTATCGGTTGTTTTCGTAGGAGTAAAATTTCATGGCTTCATTTTCCGTTTATCATACCAATGCGCCCAAAAGAAATTTCGTCTTGGACGTGTTCCGGGGATTGGCCGTCGTCCTCATGATCGTTGTGGAAGCGGTTCCCGATTTTCAATCGGTTTATCCGACGTTGACGCATGCTCCGTGGGAGGGTATCAACGCCGCCGACATGGCTTTTCCCGGATTCGTCTTTGCGATGGGGGCGTCGGCGGTGTTTTCATGGAGCGGCCGAATCAGGAACCCTTGGCCGGAGTTTTTGTGGGCGCTGTTGGTTCGCACCGGGGGATTGTTTCTCATCGGGCTCTTGCTCAATATAGTTTCCAACGTTTTGCCGATCATATTGCGGCAGGGCTTCGACAGTGCGGCGCTGTTTCGGGATTTGCCGGGGCAGGTGCGGGTTTTCGGCGTTTTGCAGCGCCTGGCGCTTACATACGCGCTGGGCATGGTGTTGGCAAAGATGGCAAAAACGGAATCGCGCGTTTTCGTTTTCGCCGCCCTGCTGCTTTTGATTTCTTCTGCCGGCTATCATACGTATGCGCCGGCGTCGCCGTTTGACAAGGCTGAAAATATCAGCCGGGCGGTCGATCTGATCGTACCGGGCGCTGCGCATGTTTCGCAGTATTACGGTCTGCCTTTTGATCCCGAGGGCCTTTATGGAACGATGAGTTCGGCGGCGTCCATGTTGTTCGGCCTTTTAGCCGGTCATGTGCTCAAGGAACATTCGGGGGAATGGGAAAAGGGGATGCTGCTCGCTTTTGGCGGAGCGGCGCTCATAGGCGCAGGATGGTTTTGGAGCGACTACGATATTGTGGGAAAGCCGCTTTGGACGTCGCCTTATGCTTTAATGAACGCCGGGGGCGATATGTTGCTCCTTACGGTTTTGGGATTGCTGTTTTTCATAGCGCCCTTTATCGGATTCCTTTTTCGTCCCTTTTGCGCCTTCGGCAGAAATCCTTTGTTCTTTTTTGTCGCGACGAATCTTGGTTTAAACGTTTTATGGTCGCTGACGGCTCCGGCGGCGGACGTCCCGCTGTATGTTTGGATATGGAGCCGTACGGTGATGGGGATGGGCGGCATGGAGTTCAGCGCGGCGCTTTACGCCGTCCTATGGTGCGCGCTGTGGTGGCCGTTGGCCGAGTGGATGTATCGGCGGGGGATTGTCGTCAAACTGTAAATTTTGATAAAAGTTGTGAATCGTAATCGCTCTATGAAAATCGCCGTCTCGTTTTTGTCGAGACGGCGATTTTAAGGAAACACTGAATAAGTCAATTTATGACCTTGCCAAAGGATTATTTCGTCAGGCAAGAAAAAGTGCTCGAAGTCGTAGCATAGCTACGTCGAGGGCACTTTGACGCAGCATGGCGGAA
>JAEERZ010000167.1 GCA_016286075.1 Selenomonadaceae bacterium | reverse complement strand
GCGATGACCGCGATATTCAGATTCGGGTCAACAGCAGGCGCTGCGGGAGCAGCCGCCACAGGAGCCGCAGGAGCAGCCTTCGGCGCTTCCGCCGGCTTTTCCTTCGGCTTCGTCGGATCGATCATGTGAATGAACTTGATCATGAACGAGAGACCGATCAGCACGGCGAAAACGATCGTCATGTTGATGCACATGATAATCAATGGGTTCGTAGTTGCCGGTTGATGCATTTGATAATCACCTCAAAATTCCTTTTGTAGAAACACGAAATAATCGTATTCCCCAAAAACACCGATGAAGTCTACCGTTATGCCTTCTGTGCCGACGCCCCACCTCTCCTTCTAGTTTCGCACAGGCCCGGCCCACGCGCAGAAACGCAGGAGCCACCGGGAAGCTGCTGTTATTGGCACTAATACTTCACCTATATGCGTGCCGCATTCCCCGGTCAGCGCACTTCCCCCGGGCGCGTGCCTCACAGGACGCCGCCTCCCGAACAGAAAATTCCGCCAGCCTTCTTGTATTGCTACGATGCGGGAAATCCATTTCAGCATAATTATCCCACATCCGCTATTCAATTTATACCATTTCTGGATTTATGTCAACGATTTTCTTTCAGTTATTTTACATGTTTACACAGTTATCAAATATATGTACGCTAATTTTAATTCCGAATATGCACATAATATCCCACGTCTTATCCCGTCCAATACGGCATAATCTTTCATGAAAAAAGGCTGCCGCGGGAAGTTTTTTCCTTCCTGCGGCAGCCAATCGTCCGATTAAAGAGAATCTCGATAAGTTCAGGGAAAAAGCGGCCAAACACGGGGAATGACGAGCAGCGAAACGAGAAAGCAGACGAGAATCAGCGGCGTACCCGTGATTACATAATCCCGAAACTTGTAGCCACCGGGAGCGAGCACCAGCATATTCGGCGGCGTCCCCACCGGCGTGGCGAAAGCACAGGAAGTGCCCACCGCGATTACCATCAGCACCGCGCGCGGGTCGGCGCCGATCTCCTGCGCGATGGAAATCCCCAACGGACAAAGGATTGCCGCAGACGCCGTATTCGACATAATCTGTGTCAGGCCGCAGGACAGAAAAAAAAGAATTGACGTAATTGCAAAAGATCCTGTCGGCTCCCCCATCAGGCCAAGCATCGCATCCGCCAGGAAGCGGCTGGCGCCGCTCTTGTCCAGCGCAGTCGCCACCGGCATCATGCCTGCGAAAAGGAACACCGTGTCCCAGTCAATGCTTTCAACCGCCTGTCCCACGGTCAGGCAATTACCCGAAACCAGGAGAAGCACGGCAACAATAGCGGTAATATGTTCCGGCAGGATTCCCGTACCGATTGCCAGCATAACAAGCGTAGCAATGCAAACGACGGCAGCCGCATACATCTTTCGCGGATCGTTTGTCAACGCCTGCGCCGCCATCGCCGCGTCTTCATCAATCCCTCTGCCTGTCGCGCCGTCCGTCGGCAAAAACCGCTTGCCGAAAAGAACCATATAGAGGATTCCCGCCACCGTGACAGGGACGCCGATCCACGCGAACTCGAAGAAGCCGAAGCCGTTCAGCCCCGCGTTTTCCAATGTGCCGGAAGCGATCAGGTTCGACGGTGTGCCAATGACGGTAATGCCGCCTCCGAGACCGCAGCCGAAGGCCATCGGCATAAGCTGTCTGCGCGGGGAAATCCTCGAAGCGGAGCAAATCCCCAGTACAATCGGAAGCAGAGATGCCGTCATACCGATATTGGAGAGGAAAGAACTCATGAGAGCGCCCACGCCCATGCAGACAAGCATCAGACTGTTCTCGCTTTTTCCCACATGACGGACGACCCATTCACTGATCCTTTGGGCCAGCCCCGTATGGAACATGGCCGCACCCACGACAAGCATCCCGGCCATCAAGACCACCATGTCGTTGGAAAGGCCGTTGAAAATATCCCGCATCGGAACAAACCCGGCGAATCCCACGGCAACCGCGCCGGCCATCGCCGTGACCGCCAGGGGCAGGAATTCCGTAACAAAAAGGAAGAAAATGATCGCCAAGATTACGAGACAAGCCGTCGCGCCCATTTTTCTTCCTCCTTATTGCAAATTATTCCATTTCTGCTATTATAGCATTGAATCAATATTTTACCAGTGCAGGCAAAAGAAATTCAATTTTCGATTGCAACCGAGCGAACCGAGGAAGCGTCAAGGCATTTTATGCCATTACAGAATAATCTCTGGGAGAGCTTGGCCGTCGCGAAAGAAGGAACCCCCATGGCACAATTGCATGAAAAATTTATCAAGACATCGACCTCTGTCTCCCAAGTCGAGCAGGACATCGATCATTACATCACGCTTCATCCTGACGGAGTTTATGACGATGTGCTTGCGACAGACGGTCGATGGGATGTATTCTTTCATCTCGCCGATATGCGGCAAGCCCTTTTCGGCTGGTACGACATGCCCAAGGACGCCGACGTGCTGGAAATCGGATGCGGTTTCGGCGCATTGACGGGCGTGCTCGCAGACCGCGCAGCCCATGTTGCCGCGCTGGACGAGTCACTGTTCCGAGCCCGTGCCTGCGCAAAGCGTTGGGCGAAAAAAGAAAATATCGACGTGTATGCGGGGCAGCTTCACGACATTCCCTTTTCCCAGCGGTTTGACGTCATCACTTTGGTGGACATCTTGCCCCGCGTCGCCAACGGTGAAGAATCTCTCGCGCCTTACGCGGCCTATCTGAAATCGCTGCTCGCTTATCTGAAACCCCAGGGCCGTCTTTTGCTCGCAATGGACAACCGCCTTGGGCTGAAATTCATTTGCGGCGCTCATGATCCATACTCCGACGAGCCGTTCGGCGAGCTCTCCGGCGTGAGCGGCAGAGGCCGCCTCTTCACGTCGGCAGAAGTGGGCGAAATCTTAGCGGAAGTGGGCTTCATTTATTGGAAGTTTTACTATCCGTTGCCGGATTACCGACTACCCCAATTCATTTTCACCGACGACGCGCTCCCCAATCCCAACGTTGGAGAGATGCTTATCCCTTATGACCCAATGCCGGAGTCCCGCATCCTGCATGAAGCCTCCCTGTACGAAGCATTGATCCGGAACGACCTGTTCCCCGGAATGGCAAATTCCTTCCTGGTCGAATGCGGAATGACGGAGGATTTCTGTCAGACGGAATCGGTTTCGGTGGCTTGCGACCGCGCGCCCGCCTACAATATCGCCACCTGCCGCGAAGGAGAGCTATATCTGAAAAAGCCTGTCACGGCTACTGCAGAGCAAGGCATTCAGGATATCGCGGAAAATCTTGAGCCTCTCCGTCAACGAGGCCTGGACGTCGTACCGTGGGAGCTGAAAGACGGCCGTCTTTTCATGCCACGCATTGACGCACCGACGATGGCAACCTGGCTCCAAAGGAGAAAACCGAAGGACCGCGACTCCGTGCTTGCGGCAATGGATCGGCTTTGGGCGGGAATCCTTCAATCCTCGCCTCCCGTGCCGGACGCAAAGAACTGTATGAAAAAGCTCGATCCCGAAGCTGACTGGGGCGTGATCCTGAGCTGCGCATATTTGAATATGACGCCGGACAACATTTTCTACCGAGACGGGAAGCTGTCTTTTTTCAATCAGGGGCTCTCCCGCGAAAACTGCCCGGCGAAATACTTGATGTTCCTAAGCGTCTATGACAATGCCGACGTACTTTCTCACCTCGGTATGCTTGACGAACTAAAAGCACGATACGGCCTTTCCTCCCTCTGGGGCGTCATGGAAGCAGCCCAACAGGAAAATGTTGCGCGGTTCCGCCGCTACGACGTCTATCATCGTTTCTACGATTGGGCAGCGATGAATCCCGCACGAATGGAAAAAAACCGGCGTGTCCTGAAAATCATCGGCAACGATGAGGACGAATAAAAAAGGGTAAGCAAAAAGCCCCCGCCAAAGCGGGGGCTTTCTTATCCCAAGGTTTAACCTTTCAATCCATCAGGGGAAGAACGGCCAGACGATAGGAATAACGATCAGGGAAACAACGAAGGAAACGAGGACCAGGGGAACACCGGCCTTGACATAGTCAAAGAACTTGTATCCGCCAGGACCAAGAACCAACGTGTTCGGCGGCGTGCCGACCGGCGTAGCGAACGCGCAGGACGCAGCGACGGCGATAGCCATCAGAACGGCATGCGGGTCAGCGCCGATGTTCTTCGCGATGGAAATACCAATCGGGCAGAGCAGCGCCGCAGAAGCGGTGTTGGACATGAACTGCGTCAGGCCGCAGGACAGGATGAACAGGATGGCCGTAACGACCAACGGGCTCGGATTGCCGCCCATCAGACCGACAGCAGCGTCAGCGATCAGTTTGCCGGCGCCCGTCTTGTCCATAGCCGTCGAGACAGGCATCATGCCTGCGAACAGGAAGATCGTGACCCAGTCGATACCGGCATACGCCTGCTTCTCGGTGAGGCACTTGGTGATGACGAGGATCAAAGCGGCCATGATAGCCGTGACCTGCATCGGGATAACCTTCGTGAACTTCGCCATCATGATAACGGCGATAGCAAAGGTAACGAGAACGATAATCTGATGCGTGCTGTCATTCGACGAAGCGGCGGCCTCTTTCTTGGCCTCCTCGTCCAGCTCGCCGATCTCGGAGCCGGCCGGCAGGAAGCGCTTGCCGATGAGGATCATGTAGAGGACACCGGCAACCGTGATAGGAATACCGATCCAAGCGAACTCGAAGAAACCGAAGCCCGTCATACCCGCATTTTCCAGCGCGCCGGAGGCGAGGATATTCGGAGGCGTACCAACCAGAGTGATGATACCGCCGAGACCGCAGCCGAAGGCCATCGGCATCAGCTGACGCTGCGGGGAAATCTTCGCCGCAGAGCAGATGCCCTGGATAACCGGCAGCAGCGAAGCAGCCGTCGAGGTGTTGGACAGGAACGCGGACAGGAGCGCGCCGGCGCCCATACCGCCAGCCATGACACTGTTCTCGGCAGTACCCGTAAACCGAACAATCTGCTCGCCGATTTTCTGCGCGACGCCCGTATGGAACATCGCCGCGCCGACGACGAACATACCGGCAAACAGGACGACCGTGGAATTGGAGAGACCGGAGAATACCGTCTTGATAGGAATCAGTCCCGCGAGACCGACTGCGATAGAACCGCACATCGAGGTAACCGCCAGCGGCAAAAGCTCCGTCACGAAGAAGAACGCGACGATTGCCACTATAACCAAGCATTGTACTGCTGGTGACATAAAACAACCTCCTTTAATTATGAGGACGTGAACAAGCCCG
>JAEERZ010000166.1 GCA_016286075.1 Selenomonadaceae bacterium | reverse complement strand
ATTCGAATCCGTCGCGGGGCTTGTGGCAGCATGCGGGCGCGGCTGTCGTGTCCGGGCTGTTCCTCTTAGGCATGGCGGCGGTGGCGGTGCTTTCTCCGTTCCAGTCTGCGCCGCAGCCCTTGGGAGACGCTGCGCCGGGCTTGGCGGATCTGATGCTTTCCCATTATGTGCTGCCCTTTGAAGTGGCGGCCGTCCTGCTCCTCATTGCTATGATCGGGGCGATCCTTTTGGCGAAGGGGGCGGAGGAGTCATGATGAATCTCATGGATTTCGTGCGGTTGGCGACGCACGTCGGGCTGCATCATTTCCTGCTTTTTTCGGCGCTGCTTTTCGCTATCGGGCTTTTCGGCCTGCTGACGAAGAAAGGATTGATTCCGCTGTTGATGTGCGTTGAGCTGATGCTGAACGCGGTCAATATCAACCTGGTGGCGTTCAATCACTATATGCCGGTCTCGGATTATTCGGGACAGCTGATGGCGATATTCGCCGTCGCAGTGGCGGCGTCCGAGGTGGCGGTGGGCGTCGCGCTGGCGTTCCGCATCTACCGCGATCACGGCACGGTCGACGTCGATGAATTGAGAGAAATGAAGGGATAAGGAGGGAGCTTACGGATGTTTTTTGATTTTGCGCTGTATCACGCATGGCTGATCCCGCTCCTTCCGGCGCTGGCCTTTCTTATCATCGGGCTCGGGACGCGGCAGAACAAAAAGACGTCGGCGATCATCGGCATCACGGCCATCGGCGCCAGCTTCCTGCTCTCGCTCGGCGTCGTCGGCGCGGTGTTGACGAAACGCCTCGTCATGGCGGCTCCCTTCGTGATGAAGACGGTCTGGGCGCATATCGGGAACATGGATCTCGGCATGGGCGTGCTGATCGATCCGCTGACGGCGATGATGCTGGTCGTGGTCACGACGGTGGCTCTCATGGTCAATATTTATTCCGTCGGGTATATGGAGCACGATCCGGGCATGGGCCGGTTCTTCGCGTTCCTGTCGCTGTTCGCGGCGTCGATGCTCGGCCTCGTCATTTCCCTGAACTTTTTGCAGATGTATATCTTCTGGGAAGGCGTCGGGCTTTGCTCGTATCTGTTGATCGGTTTTTATTATTATAAAATCTCCGCGCGGGAAGCCGCGAAAAAGGCGTTCATCACCACGCGTATCGGAG
The DNA here is from genome assembly GCA_016286075.1 of Selenomonadaceae bacterium. GTDB lineage: Bacteria > Bacillota > Negativicutes > Selenomonadales > Selenomonadaceae > RUG12372. The sequence goes on along the minus strand of JAEERZ010000166.1, from coordinate 4,147 downwards.
ACTTCGGGATGCTGCTCGGAATCCTGCTTTTGCAGATTACCTTCGGAACGGTGGATTTCGTAGAGCTGAAAACGCTGGTGCCCAATTATATCTGGGTGTCGGGCACGAGTTTCCTGACGGTCATCGGTTTGCTGCTCTTTATCGGCCCTATCGGCAAATCAGGACAGTTCCCTCTCCACGTCTGGCTGCCGGACGCGATGGAAGGGCCTACGCCGGTTTCGGCTTTGATCCATGCGGCGACGATGGTCGTCGCCGGCGTTTATCTGATCGGGCGCGCCTATTTCATTTTCGCGGAGCTTCCGATCGTCCTGAACGTGATTGCTTGGCTGGGCGGGTTCACCGCGTTTTTCGCGGCGACGATTGCGATCACCCAGCGGCCCTTTAAGAGAATCCTCGCGTATTCGACCATCAGCCAGCTCGGTTACATGATGTTGGCTTTGGGCGTCGGCTCGCTGACGGCTTCCATGTTCCACCTGATGACCCACGCGTTTTTCAAGGCGTTGATGTTCCTCTGTGCGGGCGCTGTCATCGAGGCGATGCACGAGGAAGCGGACATTTTCAAGATGGGCGGTCTTCGCCATCGGATGCCTGTGACTTTCAAGTGCATGGCCATCGGCGTTGTGGCCATTGCGGGATTGCCTCCCTTTGCGGGCTTTTTCTCGAAGGACGCGATTCTCGCCGCCGCCGCGGAGGTAAGCTTCCCGCTGTATCTGTTGGCTTCGGTCACGGCGTTCATGACGGCGTTCTATATGTCGCGGCTGCTGTTTGTCGCGTTTTTCGGCGAGGTCAGCGAGGATTGCCCCGCGCAGGAGACGAATGCGTTCATGCGCTGGCCGCTGGTCGTGCTTGCTGTGCTTTCCATCGTCAGCGGCGCTTGGGGACATTTCGCCGGCTTCAGCGATTGGGTCTTTTACGGCGTACGCGAGGAGGAAGCGATTAACTGGACGATTGCGGGTAGTTCCATCGTTCTCTCTCTGTTTGCGATGTGGCTGGCCTATCAGATTTATGTGGAAAAGCGCTGGTCGTCTCACCAGATTGCAAGGCGGCTCGGCGTGCTCTACGATTTGAGCTTCCACGCCTATTACATCGACGAAATATATGCGTTCATCCGCGAATTGACCGTTGACAAAATCGGACAGCTTGCCCTTTGGATTGATACGCATATCGTCGACGGCGTCGTGCATGGGCTTGGCCGTCTGACGAAGGGCCTCAGCGTCTTGCTGGCGCTGCCGCAAAACGGCGACACGCAGCGGTATGTCGCATTCTATTATACCGGCGTCATCGCCCTTGTGGCGTACAGCCTGTTCTTTGCGGTGAAGATTCTTGCCGTGACGGGAGGTGCTTTCTGATGGATTTCCCTGTGCTTTCCACAGTCCTGCTGGCGCCTTTGATTGCGGCTTTTGCTCTGTGCTTCGTCGACAAAGAGAACCGGGATTTGATCCGCAAGGTGGCGGCGGCCGCCATGATTTTTGCCCTCTGCTTCACGCTCTACGCATTCTTCAATTTCGATACGGCGGTGGGCGGCGTGCAGTTCGCCGAAAAAATCCCGTGGGTGGAAGACCTGGGCGTCTGCTATTCGGTGGGCGTGGACGGCATCTCCATGCCGCTGCTCCTGCTGTCCGACGTCATCGGCGTTTCCGCCGTTTACACGTCGTGGAATACGGAAAAACGCGCCAAGGAATTCTTCATCCTGCTTCTGCTCCTGATCGCGGGCGTTACCGGCACGTTCATCGCGCGGGATCTTTTCATCTTCCTGCTGTCCTATGAGCTGTTCGTGATTCCCGTATTCGTCATGGTGCTGGTTTGGGGTTCCACAAAGCGGCTGCCGAAAGAGTTCGTGGCGATGAAGTTCATCGTGTTCCTGCTCATGGGCTCCGCTTTCATGCTGGTGGGCGTCGTGCTGCTCTATGTGACGGCGTACCCGGCGGGAGAGCGAACTTTCGACTTTGAGGCGCTGCGCCTCGCGGAGGAGATGGGGCACTTCAGCGAAGATTTCCAGATATTCGCGTTCCCGCTCCTGCTTTTGGGATTCGGCTCGCTGCTCTCCATGTTCCCGTTCCACAGCTGGTCTCCGGACGGCCATGCCGCCGCGCCTACGGCGGTGTCGATGATCCACGCGGGCATCTTGAAGAAACTCGGCGCTTACGGTCTCATTCGCGTCGGCGTGCTTCTTTTGCCGCTGGGCGCGAAATACTGGTCGCCGCTGATTGTCACCACGGCGGTGATGGGCGTGCTGTACGCGGCCTATATCGTCATGGCGCAAAAGGACCTCAAATACATCATCGGCTATTCGTCGGTGTCGCACATGGGCTATATCCTGCTCGGCATTATGACGCTGAACGCGATCAGCGTTTCCGGCGCCGTGGCGAACATGGTGGCCCACGGCATGATGACGGCGCTGTTCTTCTCGCAGATCGGCTACATCTATGAAAGGACGCATCTGCGGAGCATCCCGGAGCTGCGCGGTCTCGCGCATTATATGCCGCATCTGACCATCGGCTTCATGCTTGCCGGTATGACTTCGCTGGGCCTGCCGGGACTGATCGAGTTCCTGCCGGAATTCACGATTTTCGTCGGCACCTTTGGCGTATATCCGGTGCAGGCGCTGATTGCGATCTTCGTGATCGTGTTCACCGCGCTTTACGTTTTGCGCCTGCTGGCGACGCTGCTTTTTGGGCCGAAGGACGAGAAATATGCTTCCATTCCCGACGAGCAGGGCGTATCGCTTGTGCCGCTGCTTCTTTTGGGGCTGTTCATCGTCGGCTTCGGCTTATTCCCGAGCCTTTTGATGAACGTCGTGAACTGCGGCATAGAACCGCTGGCGCCGCTCTTTGAAAAGATCGCGGCTGCTCCGACGCTGATGGGAGGTGTCCGATAATGGATTTTTGGGCAATCAGCATTGAAATCGCGGTCACCGTCCTGATGCTCGTGACGCTCTTGACCGACCTGCTGCTCCCGAAAGAGACGGACAGGCGGGCGATAGCGTTCCTTACGGTCATCGGGCTCATCTCTGTCTTCGTGTTCTCGCTGGGGCAGTACCATCTGTCGCCGAGCGCCACATTCTTCATGGGGCTTTTCATCGCCGATAATTATTCGCTGTTCTTTAAGCAGCTGTTCATTTTAGGCATGATTTTCGTCGTGCTGTTTTCCCTTGATTACGCGCAGAAATTCCTGCGGTATCGAGGGGAGTTTTATACGATCTTGCTGTCGGCATTGCTCGGAATGTGCGTGATGGCTTCAGCCAACGACTTCATCACGTTGTTCGTCGGGCTTGAGCTGATGACAATCTCGTTTTACATCCTCGTCGGCTTCCGCATGGACAAAGCGGCGTCCAGCGAGGCGGCGGTCAAGTATCTCCTGGTCGGCTCCGGCTCCACTGCGGTGATGCTTTACGGCATCAGCCTTATCTACGGCGCGACGGGCAGCTTTGAGTTCTTGATTATCTGCCGCAACCTGCATCTTTTCTATGCGGCGGGACTGGCTGGCGTCGTGCTGATCATGGCGGGCTTCTTTTTCAAGCTCTCCGCGATTCCTTTCCACATGTGGGCGCCCGACGTCTATCAGGGCGCGCCTACGCCCGTGACCGCTCTGCTCGCTATGAGTTCGAAGGCGGCGGGCCTTGCGGTTTTCATGCGCGTATTGTATGTGGCTTTCCCGGTCTTAGGCACTTACTGGATGCATATTTTGGCGGCGGTCTCCGCGCTCTGCATGATCGGCGGCAATATCATGGCGATCAAGCAGAAAGACGTCAAACGCATGCTGGCCTATTCTTCCATAGCCCAAGCGGGCTATATGATGGTGGGCATGGCTTCGGCGGACTATGCGGGCATCAAGGCCGTGATGTTCTACGCGACTCTTTATCTTTTCGCGAACGTCGGCGCCTTTGCCGTGCTTTCCGTGGTTGAGGAGGAACGAGGCGGGACGACGCATGCTCACGTCAAGGGCCTTTCCGAGGCGTCTCCGCTCTTGGCGGCCGTGATGACGATATCCCTGATTTCCATGGCGGGCGTTCCGCCTACGGCGGGTTTCGCCGGGAAAATTTACATCTTCACGGCGGCGGTGGATTACGGCTATATCTGGCTGGCCTTCGTCGGCTTCGTCATGTCGATGATGTCCATTTACTATTATCTGCTTGTCGTCCGTGCCA
>JAEERZ010000165.1 GCA_016286075.1 Selenomonadaceae bacterium | reverse complement strand
GATGAAAACCGGCGTCGCATCGGTCAAGCTGGCAATCGCGGGCTTCATCGTGCCGTTCATGTTCGTCTATGCGCCGCAGCTCATGCTGATCAACACGACCATTGCCGAGGGCGCGTGGGTGGCGGCCAGCGCCTGCGTCGGCGTCTTCCTGATCGCCGTCGCCGTCGAAGGCTACCTGTTCACGCCAATGGCGGCATGGCTCCGCGTCATCGCGGCGGCGGGCTCGCTGCTCCTGATCAAGCCGGGCATGGAAACCGACGCCATCGGCCTCGCGGTGCTCGTGCTGACCGTACTTGTACAAAAGAAAAAAGGCAATAAAACGGCAGCGGCGTAACATATCCACAAAGCGAAACCACCTTCCAAATTCTTCTGGAAGGTGGTTTTTTCTTAGCATTATTTCACGCTGTCCGAGATTTCACTTTCCCATGATCTCGTCAAGGACGATATTTTGAGCTGCAGGAATTACAGAAAAAATGATCAATGCCCAAACTCAGCACATCAAGGCTCTCCTCCTGCCAATACTCCCATATGACCTTCGAGACGCGGGTAACCAGTTCTTCGGGCAGGAACGGCTTGCGGATATAATCCGCAACTCCTAATTTCAGAGCCTTGATTACGGATCCCCGATCGGCGGAAGAGGTCAGCATGATAACCGGAATGTCTCGCAGCAACACTTTGTCTCGTATAACGGAAAGCGTCTTGAAACCGCTCCACCCCGACATCGCCACATCAAGAAGCACCAAATGTACAGTGTTCTTGATCATCATATCGATGCCATCCATACCCGAAAGCGCCGTCAAAACTTCACATCGCAAATTATCTTCCAAGATTGTTTTCGCCATATGGCAAACAATCTCATCATCGTCAATAATCAAAACGTTTATCGTTGTTTTGTCAGGCGCCATAGTATGATCCATCCACCTTTCTTTGTCAACTGCTTTGCGTCGTTTCCCCTAAACACCATCCAGTATACTTTGTTCTTCGCTCGCTGTCGAGTAGTTTCTGATTTTTTATCACTCCTGTCTTTCAACACATAAAGACATAGCCCGGAATATAAATTTCTGATGCTCACACGGCAGGAAATTTTCCTCCACCGTCGAAGAAAATATTTGCAGATGGTTTTTCAGGGCGACGCCCCGTATACAAGGCAGGAGGAATTTTCATGGGAGGAATGACACGACGCGATTTCATCAAGCTGGCGGGCGCAACGGCGGCCATGACCGTACTGCCGGGCTGCGCCGGAGCGACGACGGCCAAAGAAGCCGACCAACCGGCGCCGAAAACAACGGGAAAGGACGGCGGCAGCTACGTTCCTTATGAGAAACGGACAGGGCCGGAATCCTTCGTCTATTTCACCCGCGACCTCTCAGCGGCTGGACTTCTGAAAGCTTTTGACCGCGTGAAGGGCGCGCTGGCCGGAAAAATCGCCGTCAAGCTCCACACCGGCGAGCCGCAGGGACCGAACATCATTCCCCGCCCGTGGGTGAAGGAACTGCTCTCCGAGCGGGTGCCGAACGCGACTATCGTCGAGACGAACACCTATTATAATGTCGGACGCTACACCACCGAGGACCACAGGAAAACCCTCGAAATTAACGGATGGAATTTCGCCCCCGTCGACATCATGGACGCGGAGGACACGACGCTTCTCCCCGTGCCGGGGGGCAAATGGTTCAAGGAAATGTCCGTCGGAAAAAACCTCACGAACTATGATTCGTTCCTTGCGCTGACCCATTTCAAGGGCCACACGATGGGCGGGTTCGGCGGCTCGGACAAGAACATCGGCATCGGCTGCGCGGACGGACGCGTGGGCAAGAAGTGGATTCACACCGCCGAAGGGCAGGGCCAGTGGAGCATCAGCAAGGAAGAATTCATGGAGCGCATGACCGAATCCACGCAGGCGACGATCTCCTATTTCGCGCACAAGATCGCCTATATCAACGTCATGCGGAATATGAGCGTGGACTGCGACTGCGCCGGAACGAGCGCCGCGCCGGTCGTGACTCCGGACGTCGGCATCCTCGCCTCTTTCGATATCCTCGCGCTGGATCAAGCCTGCGTCGACCTGGTCTACGCGTTGCCCGAGGAGAGCCGCCACGACCTCGTGGAGCGCATCGAGAGCCGCCGCGGCCTGCGCCAGCTTTCCTACATGAAAGAGCTGGGCATGGGAAACGACCGCTATCACCTGATCGACCTCGACAATAACGACGCCGAGATTACCGCCGCTGACGCCGTCAAAGGCATCAGCGGGAAATGGGTCTCCGACGGGCTTTAAGGAAACGCTGAACAAGTCCCGCCGCGCCCCTGCCGGTTCTTTCTCCGTCATACTGCGTCAAAGTGCTCTCGACGTAGCACCCCGGCTACGAATTCGAGCCCTTTTCCTTGCCTGACGGAAAAATTCCTCGGCAGAGCCACGACTTGACTTGTTCATCGTTTCCTCAATGATTCGTGTCAAATCATTATATGAAGGAGGACACTACGATGGATTTTCTGGAACTCGCAAAGGCACGGTACTCGTGCAAGAAATTTTCGGACAAGCCGGTGGAAAAGGAGAAGCTGGAACAGATTCTGGAAGCGGGACGGCTGGCGCCCACGGCCAAGAACAACCAGCCCCAGCATATCTATGTCCTTTCCTCGAAAGAATCGCTGGCGCTGGCGGACCAGATTACGCCCTGCCGCTACGGCGCGCCCATCGTGCTTGCGGTCGCCCATGATACGGAAAACGTCTTCGAGTATCCCGGCGGCGCGCACAACTCCGGCGCAGAGGACGCGGCGATTGTCGCCACGCATATCGTGCTGGCGGCGAAATCGGTCGGTCTCGACACCTGCTGGCTGAATTTTTTTGACCCGAGCAAAGCCAAGGAGCTGCTGAAGCTTCCGAAAAACGAAGAGCTGACCATCCTGATCGACGTCGGCTATCCCGACGCGGCGGCGAAACCGCTGCCCAACCATGACAGCCGCAAGCCGCTGTCCGAAACGGTCACCTATCGTTGATTGCCGTTTTGTTTTTTCATACAAAACCACTATTTCCGTGATACAATAACGATAGTCAATCAGGTCATGAAAGGCGGTGGGAACAATGTTGACGGTCCTTCTATACCTCGCCGGCGCTCTTTTCCTCGTTCTTTTCGTCTGGTATCTCTTTTTGTTGATCCTCGACAACGTCGGACCTTTCATTTTGGCGATGATTGTTCTCTTCAAGTGGCTTTTCTCCGCCGTCGTCGCGTTGATTTGCTATCCGTTTCGCTCTAAGAAAGATTCCAGCCCTGCATAAACGGGGCTTTTTATTGCGCCTCTTGCTTTTCATCGGTATTTAACTTATCTGGCAAAAGGAGAAGAGTACCATGCAAAACATTAAATCGTTAGGGTTGGCGCTTGCTCTCGCGGCAGGACTTGCTTTCTGCAACGGGACGGAGGCGGCAACGAGGGACAGCGACCCGGAAATGGAAGCGCAACTCGATTTTCTTTCCACTCAGGAGAAGATTTGGAAGAAGGAGATGTGTCTTGAAGAGGCCATCGGGCAGGGCGGGAAGCTTGCCGTGACCGACCTCGACAACAACGGGCGTTTGGAGATTCTCTTCACCACGACGGCGGGCGCGGAAGAATGTATCGAGAATTGGGGCTACGAGGTGAACGAGGCTGGCGACGGCGTTTCCCTACTGAAATTTCTCAACGGATCGAACTCCACGGATATTGGTCAATCCACCATTCGCATGTACTTCGCCTGCCAGATTAACGAGCGCTATTATATTTTCGAGACGGCGCGCTGGGTTCCCTCCATGGAAGGCGGCTGGGCACGGGAAGCAACCCTTTCCAGCCTTCAGCTCTCGCAGGGACAAGTGCGTCAGAAATCCCTCGGCGGCTTCTTTGAGGCCCATGAAAGCCGCGAGCTGCCGCCAATCTCGACGACATACCGCGGCCAAAACTACAATATAATCGACGCAGAAGCCTACGCCAAGCTCGCTAAGACACACTATAACGGCTGCCATTCGAACGAAGTGACGCTGGGCTGGGTGAGCCTCTCGGAGCTTTGGAAAGCGAAGGACAGCCGCGAAAAGGTTCGCGAGCTTTTCGCCAAGTCCTGGTCGGGCTTCCACACGGAGGAAATCGACGAAGGCCCGGTGCATTGATAATTTTCACGAAAAAAACGGCGACCGTTCAGGCCGCCGCTTTTTTTCTGCATATCAATGTAAAAAAGAGAGGCCGAAGCCTCTCCAAATGTTTCTTACAGAATGCGCCGCGCGCCGATATAACGGTCGCCCCAATAATACTCATCATAGATAGATGCGATGGAAACGCCGATGCTCGACGCCGCGTGAATGAAATTGCCGTCGCTCAGATAAATGCCCACATGGGACGGTCCGTACTCATAAGTCGAGAAAAACACAAGATCGCCCGTGCGCAGACCGCTGGTCGGAATCGGATGCCCGACCTCATACTGCTCGTCAGCCGCCCGCGGCAGATAAATGCCTGCATTCGCGAAAACGAACCGCACAAAACCCGAGCAGTCAAATCCGCTGGGAGACGTGCCTCCAAAAGCATACGGTACGCCGATATACGCCATGGCCGTCTGCACGAGACGACGGGAAACGTAATTCGAACCGCGGCTGATGGTCTCCGGCATTGCCTTTCCCAAAAGCGCTTCATACGTCGACGGTCCCACCGTTCCGTCCGCTTCCATTCCGTGCGCGGACTGGAAATATTTTACCGCTTCGACGGTAGCCGGCCCAAAATCTCCGTCGGGCACTACGTCATATCCAATCCGTACAAGCTGCGCCTGTACCTCCGCTACGTCGCTGCCCTGATCTCCCACCTGAAGCGATTCCGCCCCCGCGACCGAGCACCAGCACATGCAGGCCAAGGAAGCGGCCAGAATACGATTTCTCAACTTACCCAAAAAGAACTTCTCCTCTCTCTTTGCGCCTACGAGGTTAGCTGCCGGGTTAGGACAGAGAAGCTGCCCTTGCAGATTTCCTTAAAGGAACAACGCATTCACCCCAGAGAAGACGTCCGCCGATGCGAAGCACTCTTCCCAATGGTTCCCCCGCTCCTGAGTTGGATTCGGCTTTCTCTATGGAAAACAACCGTTTGAAACTTTCGTCCCAAGTAATATTCCCGAGTCAAAATATAATATTCGATGCAACCGGAAAAAATCCTGCCGCGAATAAACATTTTTTAATGCCGCAAAAGTTCGGAAACATTGAAAATTAAGGCTGTTTCACGTTTCCAACGAACAAGGAAGATTATATGAAAGAACTCTGAAAAACGACTGTAGAAACATGAAAACGCATATGACGATTTTCCAAAAAAGCGAAACGCCGCA
>JAEERZ010000164.1 GCA_016286075.1 Selenomonadaceae bacterium | reverse complement strand
ACCATATTCGTGCCGTTTATCATGACGCCGGGCACATTATCGGTTCTGCCATTATTGAAATTTTCGTTACGGAAGAAGACAAAACGACGAAGCTGGTTTTTTCCGGCGACTTGGGGCAGCCGGCTCAGCCCATCATCAAAGATCCGAGCATTATACGCGGAGCCGATTTTTTGATTGTCGAATCTACTTACGGCGACCGTTTGCATCAATCGTATGACAAAGAATCTGTACTGGCGGAAATAATCAACGATACAATGGACCGCGGGGGGAATTTGATAATTCCAGCCTTTGCCGTAGGACGTACACAAACGCTCCTGTACTATTTTTACAAATTATGGAAAGCCGGAAGGATTGAGGATGTTCCTATTATTTTGGACAGTCCACTGGCGATTGCAGCCACTCGAATTTTTATTCAGAACAGTCAGGATTTTGACGATGATGCGCTGGAATTATTGAATAAGGAAGGAAAACTTCCACAAATGCCGCAGCTTCGCATTTGCAAAACGGCGGCGGAATCGAAAGCTCTGAACAGCGCCGAAAGCTCGGCAATCATTCTTTCCGCCAGCGGAATGGCGGATGCAGGGCGTATTCTGCATCATTTGAAACATAATTTGTGGCGGCCGGAGTCAACGGTACTTTTTGCCGGGTATCAAGCAGAAGGGAGCCTCGGGCGCCGTCTCGTGGACGGAATGAAGCGCGTTCGCGTCATGGGTGAGGAAATCGCCGTACGGGCGACGATAAAAATGATGGAAGGCTTTTCCGCCCATGCCGACGCGCAACAATTGGTCAACTGGATTGGATGTGTAGAAGATCCGAAACCTGCCAAGGTATTTATTGTGCATGGCGAAACACTGGCGCAGGAAGCTCTGAAAGCGCGGATTTCAAAAGAGCTTGGTTTGGAGACATACGTCCCGTTCCGCGGCGACGTGGCAGAGATTGTTGGCCGCAGCTGCAGTATGGAAGTTTCGCAGATACCGTCTGTTTCTGTCGAAATGGAAATGGAGGAATACCTTCGTTCGCTCGATGCCGAGTATCGTTTGGCACGGCGCAAACTGTTGCAGTTGGTCGTTCATAAGCCGAATCTCATGGAACATGTTATACGAACAGTTGATAAAGGGTGGAAATATATGAGAAAACTTTTCGCGCCATATAATATATGATTGAATAGAATGTTTGGTTGACAGTTAATAGAGATAATGATATTATCGGGTGGAAAAATATACCTTTGAAATTAGTCCTGTGAGGCTGATAAAGGGATGCCGTTCAGCGGTCGTGAATATTGCTGAAAAGCTTTCTTATGCCTTCGCATGAGAAAGCTTTTTTTATGATATTTTTCTACGGACGCCGTGCGACGCCTCCCAATGAAGGAGTTGAGTGGATTGGCAAAAAACAAGGTTTCCCTTCGGGGGAAGCACATCCTGGGGCTGGAGGATTTCAGCCGCGAGGAGATTGAGCTTGTGCTGGAGACGGCCAAGGAGATGAAGTCCATCATTCATCGCGACATCAAAAAAGTGCCCGCATTGCGGGGCAAGTCGATTGTGACGGTCTTCTACGAGCCGAGCACGCGGACGCGGTCGTCCTTCGAAACGGCGGGAAAGTATCTCGGCGCGGACGTCGTCAACATCACGGCTGGCACGTCGAGCATCGTGAAGGGCGAGAGCCTGCGGGATACGCTTCTGACCGTCGAGGCGATGGGCTTTGACGCGATCGTCATGCGCCATAAAGAAGAGGGCGCGGCGGAGTACGCGACGAAGGTCGTCAAGCACCCCGTGATCGTGAACGCCGGCGACGGCGCCCACGCGCACCCGTCCCAGGGGCTTTTGAATCTGTTTACGCTTTTGCAGTATAAAGGGCGCTTGGAAGGGCTGAAGGTCGCCATTCTCGGCGATATCCTCCACAGCCGCGTCGCCCGTTCCGATATTTGGGGCATGCGCCGCATGGGCATCGAGGTGCATCTGGCGGGACCGGGCACGATGCTGCCGCGTTTCCTCGCCGAGGAGCCGGGCATCTTCGTCCATGAGCGGGTCGAGGACGCGATCAAGGACGCGGACGCCATCAATGTGCTTCGAATCCAGCTGGAGCGCCAGAAGGCGGGACTGTTCCCGTCGAAGCGCGAATACGCGCGTCTTTACGGCATCAACAACGCGCGGCTTGCCCTCGCGAAGAAGGACGTGCTGATCCTGCACCCGGGCCCGATGAACAAGGGGCTTGAGATTTCTCCCGAAGTGGCCTACGGCGACCATTCGGCGATACAGGAACAGGTGCAGAACGGCGTCGCCGTTCGTATGGCGCTTCTCGCGCTTGTCTTGATGGGAGGGAAGGCGCAGTGAAACAGCTGATCCAGGGCGGAAGGGTCATCGACCCCGCCAATAATATAGATATGAAAGCCGACGTTTTAGTGGAGGACGGAAAGATTGCCGCCGTCGGCGAAAATCTTTCCACGGAAGGTGCGGAAGTCATTTCGGCGGAAGGAAAAGTCGTCGTGCCCGGACTGATTGATATGCACGTGCATTTGCGGGAGCCGGGGCAGGAGGCGAAGGAAGACTTCGTCTCGGGAACGCGGGCCGCCGCTGCCGGCGGATTCACGACGATCGCCACCATGCCGAACACGAGGCCCGTCGTCGACGACGCGGCTGTCGTGCGCAGCCTTCAAAAGCGCGCGGAGGACGAAGGCATCGTCCATGTGAAGATGATCGGCGCACTGACGAAGGGCCAGCAGGGAAAAGAGCTGGCCGAGGTCGGCGATATGGCCAGTGTAGGCGCGGTCGCTTTCTCCGACGACGGCCATTATGTACAGAACGCGAAGGTCATGCTGAACGGATTCGATTATCTCCGTTCCTTTGATAAGGTCATCATCAGCCACGACGAGGAAACGTCTCTGGTCGAGGAAGGCTCGATGAACGAGTGCCACAGGAGCGCGATGCTCGGCTTGAAAGGCCGCCCGACGGTGGCCGAGGATATCGCCGTCATGCGCGATATCATGCTCGCGGAATACGCCGGAGCGCGTTTCCATGTGGCGCATATCAGCTCGGCGAAGGCGGTGGAGATCGTACGGCAGGCAAAAAAGCGCGGCGTGCGCGTGACCGCCGAAGCTACGCCCCATCATCTGACGATGACGGACGAGTGCGTCGACCTCAAGGACAGCGCGACGAAAGTCAATCCGCCCCTTCGCGGAAAAGCGGACGTCGAGGCGCTCTTGGCAGGACTCAAGGACGGCACGATCGACGCTATCGCGACCGACCATTCGCCGCACGCGGAAGAGGAAAAGGACGTGGAGTACGCGTTGGCGCCCAGCGGATTCCCGGGACTCGAGACGGCGGTGGGCGTGCTTTTGACTGACCTCTGCCACGAGGGCAAAGCGGAGTTGCCGCTGCTCATATCGAAGATGACGGCAGAGCCGGCGAAGATCCTCGGTCTCACGGACGCCGGCACGCTGTCGGTGGGAGCGCCCGCCGATATCACGATTCTCGATACGGAACTGAAATGGACGGTGGACGCCGAAAAGTTCTATACGCGCGGCACCCATTCGCCCTTCGTCGGACGGAAGCTCAAGGGCAAGGCCGTCCTGACGATGGTGGACGGCCGGATCGTCATGCGGGACGGCGCGATTGTATAAATGGGGGGCGAGATTTTGAAAGGGAAATTGATCTTAGAGGACGGCACGTCGTTTTCCGGAGAGCTTTTCGGCGAATCGAAGACGGCGGGAGAGGTCGTGTTCAACACGGGCATGACCGGCTATCAGGAAATCCTGACCGATCCTTCGTATTGCCGTCAGATTGTCACACTCACATACCCCTTGATCGGGAATTACGGTATCAACGAAGTCTTCATGCAGTCGAGAAAATCATTCGTGCGCGGGCTGATCGCAGGGGAGCTCTGCGAAGTCGGCAGCAACCGCCTTGCGACGACTACGATACGGGAATTCCTGCAAAATGAGAACATCCCGTGTCTCCATGAGGTCGATACGCGCCGCGTCACGCGTCATATCCGTTCGGAGGGCACGATGAAGGGCGTCATCGTCCCGGAGAACACCCCCGACGAGACGGTAAAGGAGCTTCTTTCTAATCTGACGGATTCGGGCGTGGTCCGAGAGGCCACGACGCCGGAGCCTTATACCATCGATGGCGACGGGTTTCATGTCGCGGTGCTCGATCTGGGAATCAAGAGGAATATCCTGAAGGCGTTCAGAATCAGGGATTATAAGCTCACCGTGCTTCCGGCCACGGCGAAGGCGGAGGAAGTGCTCGCGCTCTCGCCCGACGCCGTGTTCCTCTCGAACGGCCCGGGCGACCCGAAGGATGTGCCGGAAGCCATCGCAACGGTGAAGGCGTTGATCGGGAAAAAGCCGATGTTCGGCATTTGCCTCGGTCATCAGCTGTTCGCGCTTGCCATGGGGGCCGACACCTACAAGCTGAAGTTCGGCCATCGCGGCTCGAATCAGCCGGTGAAGGCGCTTTCGACGGGGCGCGTCCATATCACTTCGCAGAATCACGGCTACGCGGTGGACGAGAATTCCCTCGCGGGGCTTCCGCTCATCGTCACGCACCGCTCGGTCAACGACGGCACGGTGGAAGGGCTGCGCCATACGGAGCTGCCCATCTTTTCCGTGCAGTATCATCCCGAGGCGTCGCCGGGGCCGGAGGAAAACACCTGCCTGTTTGACGATTTCGACGCGATGATCCGGGCGAGCAAGGAGGGAGCGTGAGCCATGCCTAAGAAAGAATATCTCAAGAAAGTCATGGTCATAGGGTCCGGCCCGATCATCATAGGGCAGGCGGCGGAATTCGACTACGCGGGAACGCAGGCGTGCCGCGCGCTGAAGGAGGAGGGCCTGGAGGTCGTCCTCGTCAACAGCAACCCCGCGACGATCATGACGGACGCACATATTGCCGACCGCGTCTATATTGAGCCTCTAACGGCGGATTTCCTTGCGGAAATCATCGCGAAGGAAAAGCCGGACGGCCTCTTGGCCACGCTCGGCGGGCAGGCAGGGCTGAATCTCGCCGTGAAGCTGGCGGAAAACGGGACGCTTGAAAAGTACGGCGTGGAGCTGCTCGGCACCTCGATCGAGGCCATCAAGAAGGCGGAGGACCGGGAGCTTTTCAAGGAAACCATGCAGAAGCTCGGAGAACCGATTCCCGAGAGCACCATCGTCGAGGATGTCCAGTCGGCCATCGCATTCGCCGACAGCATCGGCTATCCGCTGATCGTCCGTCCCGCCTATACGCTGGGCGGCACCGGCGGCGGTATCGCCGAGAACGAGGAAGAACTCGTCGAGATCGTCATCAAGGGCCTCAAGTACAGCATGACTGGCCAGGTACTGAT
>JAEERZ010000163.1 GCA_016286075.1 Selenomonadaceae bacterium | reverse complement strand
TGAACGGGCTGTTCGGCTTCAAGCCGCCGTTCGGCCGCGTAGCCACGTCGGACAATACTTACGAAACCTTGGGACCGATGGCGCGCACTTTTGCCGATATGGCGCTCATGCAGGACGTCATTGCCGGTCCCAGCCCGGAGATCCATTCCTCGATTCGTCCCAAGCTGGACTATCCCCAGAAATACGCTCCGATTCAGGGACAGAAGGTCGCCGTCGCCTACTGCAGGAACTGGCTCCAGGGCGGCCTGAGCCAGGAATCCGACCATGCCGTGGATGCCGCAGTCGCGGCGCTGAAGAAGGCCGGAGCGCAGGTTGAACTGACAGAGCTCGACGTCAGCGCCGAAAGCTTCATGCCGACCTACTTCAAGGGGCTCATGTCGACAAGCATGTACGTCATCTTCGACGGTTTGGAGCAGCATCGCGACATGTTCAGCTCGTACGTGAAGAACCTGGAGACGTATGCAGGAACGCTGACTCCGCAGGATCAGGTTAACGCGGAAATGATGCTGGCAAAGCTGCACCGGGACGTCCAGCAGAAGGTCTTCGAGAAGGGCTGCATCGCCCTGGTCATGCCCACGCTGGCAACGCCGCATTTCCCCGCCGATCTTGAAGCGACGCCTGATAAAGCAGCCCAGGTACGCGGGGAAAGCTATCCCAGCACCAGTCTTCTTTTGACGCCGTTGTGGAATCTTGCCAGCAGATATCCGGTTGTGTCGATGCCGGTTGAGCTGTCCGACAAAAACGTTCCCGTCGGCGTGCAGATTGTCGGCAACACCTATGATGATTTGAATGCCTTCCGTGTGGCATACGCCATGTCAAAAGCCATTGCTCCGCTTTATATGGATGGGCGTTTCCCAGATTTTAGGAATGCAAAATAGTACGATAGGAAAAGGCTAAGGAATCAGCTGTTTTTAATCATAATTCAATATAGATCGCCAAAAGGGGCTGACGCAGGAAGAAAAACTTCTTGCGTCAGCTTTTTGCGTCTCGCGTGACATTCTGGAACTTTCCTTGATTTCGACGCGGCAGAGGAATAAAATATAAATGTCAAAGTACACATATACGAAGAGAAAGGGCGGATAAAAATGAACAAGTTTATGAAAAAAATGGCGGCATTGCTGATGACGGCGCTTGTGCTCTGCCTGATGACGACCGCCGTTTTTGCGGCCGACACGGACAAAAGCGAAAAAGAGCAGGCAAAAATCGTGAAGGAGCGGGCGGAAATTGACGAACTGTCCGCCAAGGCGCTTGCGAATCTGTATGAAAAGGTTCCGTCTGCAGAGCGGGTCATAGACAATTGCTACGCCTACGCCACGCTGAGCAATACGGGAATGAAGCTGGGAATCTTCGGGGACGCCCACGGAAGAGGACTGGCGGTAAACAATGAGACGGGCGAACGCCTCTATATGCGCATGAAAGAAATGGGCATCGGTCTGGGCCTTGGGGTGAAAGAGTATGATCTGATCTTCGTCATTGGAACGGAAGCGGCGTGGAACTCCTTTATTTCCGGCGACATAAAATTCGCCTCTTCGGCGGAAGCGTCGGCCAACGACGGCGTCACGGGCGATTCCATAGAAGGAGCCTCCATAGCCGCGAAGGGCGTCTGGGTCTATCAGATGACGAAGAAGGGATTGTCTCTGGATGCGTCCATTAAAGGAACGAAGATTTACCCCGACAAGAAACTGAACAAATACGAAGAGCAAGAGGAGTAGAAAGCCCAAATTGCGCTTGATTCAAATATAGCAGAGAATAAAATATACTAAATAGTAAGTATAAAAAATTGAAAGGGAATGATGATGATGCAAACGAACTTCAAGAAGAAACTTGCTGTGGCCATGGTCGCCGGTCTTTTGACGGGCAGCGTGGGCTATGCCACGCCTGCAGTGGTAGAGCGTGAGAGCCTGAATCAGGTGGCGCTTCTGCAGTCCCTGGCGCAGGGGTATTTTGGCGGCACGGTTACAGTAAAGGACATGCGCTCTCTGGGCGATACGGGCATCGGCACCTTCGAGGGGCTGAACGGGGAAATGATCATGCTGGACGGCACGGTCTATCAGGCGCTGGGCGACGGCCGGGTCGTGGTGGCCGACGACAAGGTCGCCGTTCCCTATGGCACCGTGACGTACTTTGACAACGACCTTGCCGTTGAGCTGAAAGACGTCAAGGACAAGGCGGCCTTTGAAGCAATCCTGAACGAGGAAGTCAAGAAGTGCGGGGAAAACAGTTTTTACATGATAAAGCTGCATACGGAATTTTCCTCCGTGCTGTTCCGCAGCGAGTACGGCAGCCAGAAACCCTATCCTACCTTGGTGGAAGCCCTCAAGGGAAAGCAGACGGAGTTTACCGCCCAGAATATCAAGGGCACCTTGGTGGGACTGTACTGCCCCAATTATATGGGCGGGCTGAACACGCCCGGATGGCATTTCCACTTCATTTCCGACGACAAGAAACAGGGCGGTCATATTCTGGAACTTTCCCTGAAGAAAGGCGTCGTGGAATTTGACAAGACGGATAAATTCACCATGGTGCTCCATAATGACCCGCAGTTCCACCAGATGAACCTGGCCAAGGATATGAGCAAGGACATACAGAGCGCGGAGCATGACACCCAGGCGGCCATGAACGAAGAAGACTGAGCAAACACCTATAAAAAGAGCCGGCCGTGAATCGGATCTATTCCTGATTCACGGCCGGTTTTTTGCGGTTACGGTTCGTGGAAAATTTTTTTGCAAAAAGTTTGTCAGGATTTTTCGGCTCGCGCATATATACAGGCGAAAAGAAAAACACAAAGAAAATCAACATATTTCAAAGGAGGAGTTAAAAATGGCGAACGCAGAACGCAAGAATAAGAAAGACCTTGCAAAGAAGTATTTCCTGCTGCTGTGCCTCGCTCTCAGCTTGTCGCTCCTTGGCGGGTGCAGTTACAGCGCCAGCAGCACCTCTGAATCGTCGGTGTCGGTTTCGACTAACGGCAAGCCGCAGGTGAACGTCTCCACGTCCGTGAACGTGGAGCGGAGCATGGACGGAAAATCCGTCAACCAGAAGGCGTCGATCAAACTGGACAGCCAGAACGGCATCGACGCATCGCACGAAAAAACCACGTCGCATTGACGGAGGCGGCAGACGGAAAAAAGAAATCCCCGGAATAAAATAAAGCGGGCGTCATGGGAAGCTTGCCATCCCATGACGCCCGCTTTTTGTCAGTCAGCCTTCGTTGTTTTCGTAGTCGTAGCAGTACCCGCCGCCGTGACCGTAGCCACCGCCGCAGCCGTAGCCGCCGCGATCGCCGCGGCCCCTGCCGTGATATCCGCCGCCGCAGTGAGCGTAGTTCGTCTCGATGGCCGGCGCATTGTCCCGGCAGTACCCTGCACCCGGGGTCGCCGCCAGCGCCGTCCCCGTCGAACCGATCACCATTGCCGCCATAGCTGCCAACATCATTTTTTTCATTTGAATCATCCTTTCTTTTTGTAGAGAAGTTTTCTTTGATGGTTTGAAGTATAAAGTACGATTGTGTCGAAAATGTGTCGAAACGAAAAATTTTTTCAAATATTTTTCCGCCTTGCACCCCGTAGGTTTTTCCGAGATTCCGTTCAACGTCTGGTCTTGTTTATTTCAGTGCTGCGTCGTTTTTGTGGTTTCACAAAAGAATTGATGATAAAATATCCATGACAATGGGTTTGGGAAATGTAGTATATAAGGTAAGTAGATAATTTTCGAAAGGCGTCAATTTTGGGAGGTCTGCCTTGTATTTATAAGTAGAAGGCAATGAAGCGTATTGTTTTGTAAGGAGGTTTTTATCATGGCGATCAACAAAAAGGAAATCACAAACGAGCAGATCCTGAAGGCGATACAGTGCAAGACCGCCGACGAGCTGATGGCACTGGCGAAGACAGAGGGTATTGACATTACCAAAGAAGAGGCCGAGGCGTATATGGCGGAGCTGGCCGACTTCGAGATGGACGGGGAGCAGCTGAAGAACGTGGCCGGCGGCGGAGATTGCTATAACCTCTGCCAGCATTGTCCGAATGATTGGTAAGAGAAAAGTTATCTCCGCATCCCAATTTATCATGAAGTCCGTCGGTTCATGACAGAGGGCCATGCAGGCGATTCCCCTGCATGGCCCTCTTTGCAAAAGCGGATAGTAATCGGAGAGAGATTCGGTTAAAATTATACCAGAACGAGTACTACAACTGCCGCGACTTCGGTTTCGGCTGCGGCAGTCGTAGTTGTAGCGGTACATTGAGCTTCAACTGCCACCAATTCAACTTCTGTACTGACCTGTACATCGCCGCCGCCTGCGACCAGCTTCAGATCGGATTGTGTCAGGGACTTCGGCGACGCCGGAAGAATCATATAGCGGATATCGTCGGTGTTCTGGATGATGCGGACCTCCGCGCCCTCCGGGATCACGACGTCCTTCTTCTCAACCTTGTTCAAAAAGTTTTTGGCGATGGTCTGCACGGCTTCCTTCGTTCCTTCGTGAGGCAATACCAGATACTTGACCAGTTTCGGCTGCTCGATGACCTTATAGGTCACGCCTTCGTCAAGGACGAACCCGGCTTCGTTCAGGACGCCCTCCGGGTCTTGGAGGAAACGTTTCTTGTACGCCTCGTCGTTCCAGCATTTCGATACGACTTCGCCGTATTTTACGGCATTCTGTTTCTTGTCTGCCATGGGTATCATCCTTTCTTCCTATAATCAAGTAAACCTATAGTAAATATAAGGGCACGTTAAAAAATTTGCAAGCCCTTTACGAATATTATTTAGGTAAAAATTTATCTATAAGTGTCAATTTTTGAAAGCCTTCTTTGTATATAATAGTAAAAGGTATTAAGGGAACACAAAATATTCCAAGGGGGCGTTTATCATGACGATCAACAAAAATGAAATCACTAAAGAAATGGTTGGAAAAGCGATGCAGTGCGAGACCGCCGAAGAGCTGACGGCTTTGGCAAAGGCCAATGGCTTTGACCTTTCCAAAGAAGAAGCCGAGGCTTACATGGCGGAGCTGGCCGACGTGGAGCTGGACGAAGAGCAGCTGAAGAAGGCGGCTGGCGGCGGATGCTACCCGGACTGCGACAAAGATTACTGCTTCGAAAACTGATGACCCATGGAAAAGGACCATGCAGGCGATTTCCCTGCATGGTCCTTTCCTTTAGGGGTTCCTTTCAGCAGCACCACGACCTGATCAGCTCATAGATCATTGCGTGACGATGCTCTCCTGCAATTCGCCGTTCCTGCTCCATTGGCTGATCTTCCGGAAGGCCGTCACGATCAGGATGAAGAACACCACCATCGTGGCGATGGCCACGTATCCCAGCGGTTCGAGATATTCCCC
>JAEERZ010000162.1 GCA_016286075.1 Selenomonadaceae bacterium | reverse complement strand
ACTGGACTGTGACGGGGGCGAAGCCCCGCCAAGACAATTGCACAACGATGAGTGCAAACAATCGCACAAGCCATTGCGAATAGCTTTTACAAAGGATTATTATTCATGCTTATATCAAACGATACGCTTCAACACCTCATCCACCGCCTACGGCGGTCCCCCTTCCCCTCAAGGGGAAGGCAAGGAACAAAAACGGCAGCGCACGAAATTTTCCGTGCGCTGCCGTTTTTCTTAATGCCGCTGCTTTGTAAACCAGCGGCGGAATTTCCAGCGGACGAAGCCCGTGAGGCTCTCGTTGTAAACCGCGTGAAACAAATCTTTGTCCGCAGTGGAGAGCTTGCCGTCCGTCAACAGATGGAACCTGTCGGCGTCGCTGGTGAGCTTTTTATTGATGCGCTCCAATTCCCGAATGCGATTCTTCGCCGTTTCCAGTTGCTTCGCGAAATCCGGCACCCATTTTTTCTCCGCGACGGTGCGTTTCGCCGCCGCGGTGGCGAGCCAGTCGCAGCGCTCGTTCATCAGCGTGCCGTTATGTCCCTTGACCCAAAACCATTCGATGGAATAGCCGTCGACGAGCCTTGAAAGCTCGGTCCACAGGTCGTTGTTCAGAAGCTTCTCCAGCGGTCCGCCGGAATTTTCCCAAATTCTCGACGTGACGCCCTGATAGAGGTATTGGCTGTCGGTGTAAAGTTCCACCGACGCGCCGATTTTCGCGACGCTTTCCAGCGTCCTGAGCGCCGCCACGGCGGCCAAAAGCTCCATACGGGAGCTGTTCGTCATATCGACGCCGCCGGAAAGCTCCTTGCGGTTGCCGTTGGGCAAGCAGATAACCGCCGCGTAGCCGCCCGCGCCGTCCTCGTGAACGAGGCATCCGCCGTCGGTGTAAATCTTGATCGGCGCCCCCGCCCCCGTCCGTCCCTCGGGAACGAGCTGGGAACGCGCGCCCGGATGATGCGCGGTGCGCCCCCGGACGCTGTGCGGCACTTTTTGCGGCGCGCGAACGACGGCGCGCCTTGTCTTTCTTTCGCCCATCATATACCGCTTGGCGGCCTCTATCGTGGAAAATCTTTGACTTTCGGCGCCGTTGAAGCCGCGAACCTGCTCCTCGCATTCCGCGGCGCTGTAATAAATTCCGGGTACGCGGCCGCGCCGCACCGCGTAAATCCCCTTTCGCGTCGGCGTCTCTCCGTCGAGATAGCGCCGCGCCGCCGCTTCGTCCTGGAAGCGGCGTCCTTCCGCACCTGGGAAACCGTCGATTGCCTTTTGGTACTCCTCGACGTCATGATAAAGCCCAGGCGCATGACCCTTTCTTACTGCATAGATCCATGCCATTCAGCGATGATGTCACCTCCTTTCCCTTCGCCGCGGACACAGACGGCTTTCCGTGCCCGCGAACCTGTCCAATCTGTATTATACCACGATACGCCAAAAAAGGAATAAAATTTCTGAAAAAGAACCCCGCACTTTCTGCTATAATGGTGGCGAAGGAAGTGACTGCATGACAAACGAGAACTGCGATTCAACCTTTTATTCCTGCTATCTGTTCGACTTCGACTACACGCTGGCGGACTCCGCGAAAGGCATCACATTTTGCTTCCACCTCACGATGGAAGCCTTCGGCCTTCCTCCCGTGGAGGACATCGTCATCGAGCGCACCATCGGCCTGCCGATGAAGGACGCCGTCGGACGCATCACGGGACTGCGCGGCGACGAAAAGATCGAAGAATTCCTGACGCACTATCGGGCGCTGGCCGATCAATACATGACCGCGAACACGCACTTCTACCCGGAAGCGCTTCCCACGCTGCAAAAGCTGAAAAATCGCGGCGCGCGGGTCGCGATTATCTCGTCGAAAACCTCGCACCGCATTCGCGAAGCCTTCGTCCGGGACAAGGCGGAAAATCTCGTGGACTTCATCATCGGCTGCGAGGAGGTAAACGAGCTGAAGCCGTCGCCGGAGGGCATACATTTGGCGCTTTCCCGTTTCGGGTTTTCTCCCGAGGACGCGCTCTATACCGGCGACAGCACCACGGACGCCGCAACCGCCCAAAACGCAGGCGTCGCTTTTTTCGGCGTCACCCACGGGGTCACGACCGCCGAAGAACTGGCCGCGTATCCGCACGAGGCGATCGGGGATAGCCTCGAAACGACGCTCCTCTTGAAGCGTCCCCCTTCAGGAAAATGATTTGATTTTCCCCAGGGGCTGCGCTATTATATCCATATATCCTACAGAAAGCGAGGCACAACTATGGAAAATGTAATCACCGTTCTTTTCTCGGAAGAAAACGAGGCCTATCGGGCGTTTTCGGAAATCAAGCAGAGCATGATCAGCCAGTCCTGCATCGTCGCGCACTTGGCGCTGCTCAAAAAGCGGGACGGGCACATCACCCTCGCCGACGCCGCGGACTCCGGCGTCACCACGACGGACGACACGCGTTTCGGCGGCATGATGGGCATGCTGATCGGCATACTGGGCGGCCCGCTGGGCATGCTCTTCGGCATGGCGATGGGCTCCCTGATTGGGCGCATCAAGGACGCGGGCGACGCGCGGCAGGGAATCTCGCTGATCGAGCAGGTGACGACGAAGCTCAAAGACGGCGACGTGGCGCTTATCGCGCTGGCGCAGGAAAACGACGAGACGATGCTGAACGCGAAGCTTTCGCCGTACAAGGTCACAATCACCCGCTATCCCGCCGCCGAGGTGGCCGCCGAAGTCGAGCAGGCCGTAAAGCTGCAGGAGGAGCTGGCCTCCGACGCGAAGAAAAAACTGCGCGAGGCGAAAAAAGCCCAAATCCGGGAAAAGATCGTGAAGAAGGGCGAAGAAATCCGCGAGGAATTCAACAAACTGTATTCCAAATAGCCGCGGCAAATATTCAAATGAAAAACGGACGGCAGCGCCGCCCGTTTTTTCATTCCAAAAAGCAGCCACTCCGTAAACCCGCATAGAAAAAGCATTGACGGGGCTTTGTGGCTGATTTATAATACAACTATAAATTAGCCACAAAATAGGAGAATAATATGTATATCAAGCGAAGTATGGAAAGCTTCATAATAAACGCAGGCAAGAATTTCAAGGCAGTTCTCGTCACGGGTGCGAGGCAGGCAGGAAAATCCACTCTGCTAAAACACATTTATCCCAATCGCGCCTATCTGACCTTCGACGATCCTATCCTGCTTGAAGAAGCAGGACGCGAGCCTGGCCTTTTCTTCCGGAACCACCCAACTCCCATTACGTTAGACGAGGTGCAGTACATTCAACATTTGTTTCCCTATATCAAGATGGAATGCGACGCCTCCGACGATCGGAATCTATTCTCGCTGACAGGGTCCCAATCCTTCCGCTTGATGAAACACGTATCAGAAAGCTTGGTCGGGCGCGTCGCGATTTTTGAATTGGCCGGTCTTTCCTTGCGGGAAATTGACAATTGCGGCTTCAACCGTCCCTTTATCCCCACGGCTGGTTATATCGCCGAACGCGCAAAAACATACAGCCGTTGCAAAAACATTTGGGAAATCATCCATCGCGGTTCCTTTCCTGCACTCTACGAATCATCCGCGGATTGGCAAACTTTTTATTCGTCCTATGTGCAGACATATCTAAACCGCGATGTAAACGATTTGTTGCGTGTTAAAGACCAATTGCGTTTCTCCCGATTCCTTTCCGCTATGGCGGCGCGAACGGGTGGAATCCTTAACTACACAAAAGTTGCAGAACAGGCGGATGTCACCGCCGCCACCGCAAAAGAATGGACCTCTATCCTCGAAGCCTCCGGTATCATCACCACCCTTCCGCCTTTTTCCAATTCTGCCCTGACGCGAGCCATCAAAACACCGAAGTTTTATTTCCGCGACACAGGCCTTGTATGCTTCTTGACCAAATATCGAACGGCGGAAACTGCGATGACCGGCGCGCTGGCAGGCGGGCTTTTCGAGACTTTCGCCGTATCTGAAATCATAAAAAGTTTCTCCAACGCTGGCATTGATTACCGCATGCATTTAACCTACTACCGGGGCAAGGACAAGGCAAGGGAATCGGAGATCGACCTTCTGATTGAGGACGGTGACTCTATTTACCCGATAGAAATCAAGATGACGGCCAATCCACGGCTGGACATGACAAACGCCTTTGACGTACTGGACAAGGTCAAAGGGAAAAAGCGAAGCAAAGGTGTCTTGCTGTGCCTGTACGACAAACCTGTTGACTTAAACGAAAACGCCGTAGCGTTGCCAATAGAATATGTTTGACGCTCCCTACAGCTAAACCCGAGGGCTTCTTGGTTTGTTAACTATTCTGTGACGTCAAAAGGCCGGAACGAAATGTTCCGGCCTTTGTGGATTCAAATATCCATCGCCAGCGAAGCCCTTATATTGCCGCCGTTCTCCGCATGATGCACGCGATGATGACGGTCATGCCGAATATCGCGATGAGGTTTGTGGTGAATTTCGCGAATATGGGGATTCCTATGGTCGTGACGATGATGGTGATGAACGTCTCTGCGATGGTCGTTGTGATGGCCCACATGACGTGCAGGCGGGCGCCTGTTATGATGCGCGTGCTTTTGCTCAATCGTCTTCTCGTGTCGAATCCCTCCTGCCGGAGCCGGCGCCGCTTCGCCTGCGCCCGCTGCCATGCCGAGCAATATCGCCCCGAAAATCAAAGCCGACATAATATTTACCCACCGTTTCATATGGAACACCGCCTTTCTTTTTCTGGCTTCATTGTAGGGCGCCATGATTAAAAACAAACGATGATTTCCTGAGAAAACTATTAAAAATCGCATGCCCGGCGATGGAGAGATTTTTGCCCGAAAAAATGATATAATTTAAGAAGTTCTGTAGTTTTATTATGAGGAGGGATTATATGAAACTATGGCAAAGAGGCGTATGGCGGCGCGCCGTTTTCGCGCTGCTGCTGGGCGTCTGGCTGGCGGTGCTGCCGCAGGCCGCGTCGGCGGAGAAGACGGACTGGAAAGACAGCTCCTATGACTTTTCCCGTGTGAAGCGGGTGCTCGTCTACGACGTCGACCTTTCGGTGCCGGATTTCAGCAGCAACCTGAAAGCGCACAAGTACCAAAGCGATTTCCCGCAGTACGCGAAAAAAATGGGCTGCGAAATCCTGAGCGAAGAACAGGCGCGGCGGCGCATCTCGCTGGCAATCGGCGTCGATCTCGACGGGCTGGCGAACACCGATCCCGCCAGGGCGAACCAGCTTTTCGCGGAGAACCTTTCGACGGTGGCCGACGCATGGGTCAAGAGCCGCGTGCTGAAGTGGGAGAACAGCTATTACATCAAGCCGGTGCACACGGAATGGGAGCAGCAGCGCGTTGACCGCAGCTATCGCGACCGC
>JAEERZ010000161.1 GCA_016286075.1 Selenomonadaceae bacterium | reverse complement strand
GGGAAAGGCGCGCCATCAAAGGCTGAAACGATAAATACTGGAACTTGTCAAGAATGGAAACGACTTCTTCCCCGACGATATTTTCCGCCTGATGGGCTTCTTTCTGCCGTTCCTCGCGATGCTCGTCCACGACCTCTTCAAGGTCGTCGATGTTGTAAACGGTGACGCCCTCGATTTCGCCCACCTCGGGGTCCACGTCCCGCGGCACCGCGATATCGAAGAAAAGCAACGGACGCCCGTCGCGCTTTTTCATGGCGCGGCGCGCTTCCTTCGGATGCACGACGTAATGCGGCGCGCCCGTGGACGTGACGACGATGCCGACGTCCGCAGCCTCTTCCAGCGCCGTATCAAAATTCACGGCCTGCCCGCCGTATTTCGCGGCAAGCTCTTCCGCTTTTTCCCGGTGATGATTCGCGACGTAGATTTTTTTCACGCCGCGCCCGATCAGATTCTCTATGGTAAGCTCCGCCATACGCCCGGCGCCGTAAATCAAAGCGCTGGTCTCGGAGAGATCGCCGCCGAAAATTTCCCGCGCCAGCTCCACCGCCGCGTAGCTGACCGACACCGCGCTGAACGCGATGCGCGTCTCGGTACGCACGCGCTTGCCCGTAGCGATTGCGCGATGGAACAGCGTATTCAGCACCGTCGAGGTGGTCCCGGAGTCGTGGGCCATGGCGTAGGCGTCCTTCACCTGGCTCAATATCTGCCCCTCGCCGATGACCAGCGAGTCGAGACTCGACGCCACGCGAAACAAATGACGGATTGCGTCCTCATGCACGAAACAATAAAGATACGGATCCATGTTCTCGTCGACGCCGGTCAAATCCGCCCAAAAATCTTTCAACGCTTCCAATCCGCCCGCGGCGTCGTCCGCCACGGCGTAAATCTCGCTGCGGTTGCAGGTGGAAAGCACTACCGCCTCATGCACGGTCTCATAACCGGACAGGGAAATCAATCCGCCGCGCACCCGCTCTTTCGGTATGGAAAAGCGCTCGCGAATTTCCACGGGCGCCGTTTTATGATTCAGTCCTACTGCGACCAACTGCATTTCTTACCAGTTCCTCCGCTTTGTCCAGCTTGCCCTCGCACACCAGCGCCATCGTTTCCTCGGACAGCGCCTCGCGCCAAAATGCTTTTCGTTCTTCGCTCGATCCCAGTTTTTCCTTCATCTCGGCGCGAATCGGCACGAGCCGTTCCAGCCACGGCGCGTAAACGCCGCTAAGATACTCCAATTCTCCGCGAAGACGGCGCGAAAGTTCCGGACACGCGCCCCCCGTCGATACCGAAAACAGCAAATCGCCGCGCCTCACAGTGGCAGGCACGGTGAAATCGCTGAGCTCCAAAGGCGGCGCGGCCATATTGACAAGCGCGCCCATCGCCTTCGCCGCCCAGGCCGCCTGCCGGTTCACGTCGGGATCGTCCGTCGCGCAGACGACAAAAGAAACGCCTTGCAGCAGCGCGGCGGAAAAGCGTTTATGCTCCCATTGGACGCGGCCTTCCTCGACGAGCTTCTTGATTCCCTCGCCGATCTCCGGCGCGACCACGCACACTTCCACGCCCGCGTCCAGCAAGCCTTCCACCCGATGCAGGGCGACATGGCCCCCGCCGACGACGCAGGCCCTTTTGCCTTGCAGCCAAAGCAGTGCCGGATACGGATTTTTTGCTTTCATTTCTCCGGAGACCTCCGTGCCAGTATAGTCGAAAGATAATTGACCGGCTGATTTTTCCGCGCGCGGATATCGTCGATGCGTTCCTCGTCGGGGAGGCCGCAGCGGCTGACCATCACGGCGTGGTCAAGCATGGCGTTTTTCTCCAAAAGCTCCGCCACTTCGGGGAAATTCTTATAAACCTTCATCAAGACGACGTTGTCCGACATCGAAAGCGCCTTCTCGATTTTCTCTGCGCCCGCCGTCGCCGGGATGACCGACAGCACGTCGTCGCCCTCCACGATCGGCCAGCCGAGATGGCTGCCCATGGCGACGAAGGCCGGGATGCCCGGAATCGTCTCGATATGGATATCTTCCTTTTCCAAGAGCCGGAAGACATAGATATACGTGCTGAAGAACATCGCGTCGCCCAGCGTCAGGAACGCCACGTTCTTTCCTTCTTCAAGGAAACCGAGTATCTCTTCTTTATTCTGCTTCCACGCAGCGTCGTCCGTCTCGAAGCCCTTGACCATCGGGAATACCTGATAGACGATGCGCACGTCTTCCTTCAAATACGGACGGGCGATATTGAGCGCGACGCTGCCCTCTTTTTTCTCGGTCTTCGGCGCGATGATGATATCCACTTTCTGTATCGCCTTGACCGCCTTCATGGTCAACAGCTCGGGATCTCCGGGGCCGACTCCGATCCCGTAAAACG
Source organism: Selenomonadaceae bacterium (assembly GCA_016286075.1). GTDB lineage: Bacteria > Bacillota > Negativicutes > Selenomonadales > Selenomonadaceae > RUG12372. The sequence goes on along the minus strand of JAEERZ010000161.1, from coordinate 3,096 downwards.
TGCCTTTCATGTATGTACCTCCTCCGCCCGGCTCAGCGTAATTCTGAACATTTTTCGCAAAACCTCAGTATCATGATACTATACCGAAAGGCGCGAATTGTCAATCACGGGAAAGCTTTTCCCGCTATTCCAGAGAAACGATCTTATGCTTCAGCACATAGATCAAAGCCTGCGTGCGGTCGTTGACGTTCAGCTTGCGAAAGATATTCGTCAAATGATTTTTGACCGTCTTTTCGCTGACGAAAAGAGCCTTGGCTATGTCCTGATTGGAAAAGCCCTTGGCGATGCAAGCCAATACGTCCATTTCCCGGGCGGTGAGCCTGTCGCCTCTGCCGTCGCGCCATATCTCTTTCGCTTTCGCCTTGACGTCCGCGCCGTCGGAAAGGCCGCCAAAGATGCGCTCCGCTAATTTCGGATAGACGAACGTGCCGCCGTTCGCGACGACGTGAATCGCCTTGATCAGCATCGTCGGCTCTACGTCCTTCAATATATAACCGAGCGCGCCGTTGCGAAGCATTTCCAGCACGTAGCGGTCGCTGTCGTGCACGGTCAGCGCGATGATGCGCGTCTTGACCCGCGCGGCGACCAGCTGCTTCGTCACCTCGATGCCGGAAAGCCCCGGCATATTGAGGTCGATCAGAAGCACGTCCGGCTGGAGCACCAGCGTCCGGGACAACGCCTCCTGGCCCTCCGACGCCTCGCCGACGACCTCCAAATCGTCCTCGAAATTCAGCACCCGTTTGATTCCCTGTCGTAAAAGCGCATGATCGTCCGCGATCAGAATCTTAATCGACATGGGGCAGCACCTCTTTCTCCCTTATTTGTTATTTATTTTGCATATCGGACACGACCTTCGCCGTCAGGAAGATCATGACCTCGGAATCGTTTTTGCTCGTCCGCACGTTGCGGAAAAAAACGCCTAAAATCGGCAGGTCTCCCAAGAAAGGAATCTTCGACATGACCTTCGATTCCTCGCTGCCGATCAATCCGCCGATGACCATCGTCTCGCCATCCTGCAGCCGCACTTCCGTATCCGCGGAACGCTTGTTGAACCGGTACGCCAAAAGCGCGGGAACATAATGCGGCGAGCTGACCTCCGTATGCACCTTCGCCGTGATGGCGCCGTCGGGGCCTACCCGCGGCGTGCACCGAAGGATGATGCCCGCTTCCCGATATGTCACCGAAGTGGTCGTGGTGGAATTCGTCACCGAAACGGTAGGCACCGGCACTTCGCCGCCGATGTTGATGACGGCCTCGCGCCCCTGCAGGGTCGTGATGTTCGGCCGCGCCAGAAGGTTCGCCTTCCCGTCGGTAATCAGCGCGTTGATTTTCGCGCCGTAATAAAATTCAAAAGGATGATTGCCGGGCCCCCGTCCGAACCGGATAATCCCCGGTACGGAACCGCCTCCGTCCGTATAATTGCGGCGGACCGTCTCCCTCGGTATATCCTCCGTGACGGTCGTATAAGAACCATCGGGGTTCTGAACGGTGCGGCGGTGCGTTTCGTAATCGGTCGTATACTCGGGATACTGCGGCACCCGCGACCATTCCCACTCGACGCCGAGCTCTTTCGCCGCCTCCTTGTCGAGGGCGACGACTTTCGCCTCCAGCGACACCTGCGGCGGCGGCTGGTCAAGCGCCGCAATCAATTTTTCCGCCGCTTTCGCTTCCGACGCCGTACCGTAGAGCACGATGCTGCCGGTCGCCGAATCGGCGAGAATGCGCGAATCATCGCGTCCGCTTCCTCGTCCTTCCCGCGTCACGGAATGGATCTCCGATCCGTCCTCCGTCGCCGAGCGGGTCCGCTGCGTCTCCCGCACGCGCGTCGACGATCCGCTGTTATCGTCATACGGCATCAGGGAAAGCGCCACCGCTTGGGAAACCGTATCTAAATCGGCATATTTCACAGGGAACACATAGGGTCGATACAGGCCCTGCACGCCCGTCCGGGACGCCGTGATAATCGCCGTGCCGCCGAATTCTCCCAAGGAGAGGTCGTCCGCCGCCGCAATCAGCGCGAAGGCCTCCTCCGGCTCCACTTCGTCGAGATGAATCGTGATCGTTCCCTGCACCGAATCGTCCAGCACAAGCCCGACGCCGCCCAATTCGGCCACGGTCGCCAACACGGCGCGGACGTCCGCGTCCACGACATGAAGGGTAACGGGCCGGGCAAAAGCCAAGTCGGAGAGCAGGAGAATAAATAAACCTATGCCCAGGGCGAAAATTCGCCCCACCCTGCTCGCTGTATTTTCCGGACTGTCGCCGCTCTGTTGCGGTTCCATGTCCCACCTCCCTCTATTTCAGGCTCCGCGCTCCCATGGAAAGAACGCGCACGCCCGACGGCGTCGAAATCGTCGCCGTGTCTTCCGTCAAAGAAACAAGCGTCACATCGTCTTTTTCTTCACCGACTGCCAAAGTAACCTGCCGCTTTCCGACGGACAGGATCGCCCGTCGCCCCGTCTCCGAGGAAACAATCCCGACCAGCTGCGTCTCCGTTTCCTTCGGAACGGGAAGCTCCCGCCCGCGGCGTTCCGCCCCGAGCTTCGGCGGCGCCGCAGCCGGGGGAGCGGCTTTCGACTGCTCCCGCGCCGGATGTTCCGGCAAAAAGGGAGAAACGATGGCTCCCTGTTTTTGCGGATATTCGCGTACCTTGTGCAATTCTCCGCCCGTCGCGTCTTCGGCTGTCTTCTGTTGTGGCTCCGTCACGGAAAGCCCCGGGGCGGGGTCGGGAACGACGGCATAGCTCACGCCTGCCGACAACGCCACAACGGCAGCCGCCGCGCAAAGGAACGTCTCTGTCGGTCGATTCACGCCTTGCTCGCCCTCGCCTGCTTGACCTCGGCGAGGCGCGGTCCCATGATGCGCTTATACGCCTCGACCCCCGGCTGATTAAAGGCGTCCACGTCGGCAAATTCCCCTTCATAAGCCACGGAAAGAGCCAGCATATACATCAGCTCGCCAAGATGGTAAGCGTTCAGTGTCGGCAGCGTGAAGCATGCGCTGTAACGGCCGTTGGACGCCAGCGCGTCCTCGTTGGAAACGCGGGCCACTTCCAGCGCCTCCGCCATGGTGACGCCCGAAATGTCCGAGAGCTTC
>JAEERZ010000160.1 GCA_016286075.1 Selenomonadaceae bacterium | reverse complement strand
GTAGCCTTCGCCCTTCTTGGTGAGATCCCAGCAAAGCTGAAGCTCCCTTTCATCCACCGGCTCGAAGATGTATGCCGACCGCTTGATGAATTCCCTGTCCGCGTAAACAAAATCATAGCTGCGGGCAGGGCGCAGATGCATCCCGTACTTCTCGGGATTCTCCGTATACTCGCCGTAACGTTGGAAAACGATATGGATCATCTGGTTCGGCGACGGCAGGTGCATGACTTTCGGCACCAGCTCCGCCATCTCGGAGAAATATTCCTCTTTCTCCTCGGGGAAGCCGCAGAGCAGATTCCACGCCACGTGCATATTGTGGGCGCGGCAGCTTTTCAGCGTCTCGATCTGCCGGATGGCCCGGCAGCCCTTGTTCATGATATTCAGCACATCGTCCTGCAGGCTTTCCAGCCCCGGCTGGATCTGGATAAAGCCGATATCCACAAGTCCCGCTACGTCCGCCTCGGTAAGGTTCGCCTTGATCTCGGAAAAATAATTCAACTTGATATTTCGCGCCTTGATAGCGGCGGGCAGCTCCTTCATCTGCGTGTGGCTCAGGATGCTGTCGGTGAACACGCAGATTCTCGCTTCAGGATATCGTTTCGACAAAAACTCGATCTCGTCGGCAAGGCGGTTTGTCGTCTTCTCGCGGTAATTCCGCGCCGGACCGTTCAGCCCGCAGAACGTGCAGGGCTTGTTCCGTCCCCACCAGCAGCCGCGGGACCCCTCCACCATGATATGCATATTGTTGTTGTCGGGAAAACAAGCGCGGAATGTGCGGAAAAAATCGTCGAAATCGGGAATCGGCAGATGCTCCACGTCCTTCGTGACCCGGTGCATGACCGCTTTCGGCCGCGGCGAGCGTCGGGACATCACGCCGTAAGGCAATTCCTCGGTTGGAATCTCCCCGTCTTTCAAAATCCGGCCGCAAACGTCGGCGAAAATCTCGTCTGCCTCGCCTATGAATACATAATCGTAAGCCTCGATATGCTCGATCAACGCCGCGCCGAGGTCGCCCATGCAGTTGGCGCCGCCCACCACGATAATCGGCGGGTTCTTTTCTTTTTTCAGCCGCCGCGCCAGCGCGATATTCGCGTTCGTCTGCTGGAACATCGACGCGAAGGCCACGATCTTCGGATGATGGCTCATCACCCGGGCGGCGGCTTCCTCGATGAAGACCTCCGCGTCCCGCTGCCACTCTCCGATCTTGTCCAGCCATTGGCCCGCCATCGCCACCTCTTGGGTCGGCGCGCCGCCCCAAGGCAGACGAATGGTTCGCATCCAGTCGATATACTCGGACAACGGCCGCAAAGTCTTGTCCCCGTGCGCGGCCCGCGCGAAAACCATCTCGCCCACAAGAAAATCGCTGCGGGCCAAAGCCATAATGTTATAAAGCTCGACGCCGCACCGACGGGCATATTCCAAATGCTCGTAATCGATTACGCTGGAAAATCCCGCTTCCGTCAGACACGACTTCATCAGCGAGAGCGCCATCGACGGCATCGTCACGTCCGAGATCGGCATCGAGACGAAACAGACGTCCGTCTTATTTGCAATGGAAGAATCCATAGGTTCCCTCGTTTCCACACAGTCGCTCGCTCAATGGGAGCAACGCCGCATTTTTTCAACACATATAATTTCTATATAATCCTAAAAGATTTTTCCGGGGATTGCAAGTTCCCTGCGAACAAAAATGAAGTTCGGCTTCGCTTTTTTGAAGGAAAAATGGAAAGGGTATAGAATAATACAAAATACATAACCGAAAATAATGGACGTGGATATATAAAGAACCCTTCGGAGGCGGACCATGGGAACCCTGTATAAAGGATTGAAACGGATCATAAGAATTGTCCTGCTGCTGGCTCTTGTCATGAATATGGCGGCGCCGCTCGCGGCGCATGCGCAGGAAGCCGGTTCGAAAGTCGTGCGCGTCGGCTGGTACGAATCGACTTTCTGCTATCGGGACCGGTTCGGACGGCGGCGCGGCATCGACTACGAATATCAGCACAAGATTTCCGCATACACCGGCTGGACCTACGAGTATGTGGAGGACAGCTGGTCGAACCTGCTGCAAAAGCTGATGGCGGGCGAGATCGATCTGTTGAGCGACGTTTCCTATACGGACGAACGCACCAGGTCGATGCTTTTCCCCGAGCTGCCTATGGGCGCGGAGTCGTATTATATTTTTATCGACGCGGACAATAAGACGATCACTTCGGATGACTGGACCTCCTTCAACGGGAAGCGGATCGGCGTCAACAAGGGGAGCGTTCAGGAAGGCTTTCTGAAGGACTGGGCGAGAAGGAAACAAGTGACGATCGAGGTCGTCCCGCTGACGACGGCGGAAGCCGCCTCCATGGCCAAACTGGCCCGGGGGGAGATCGACGGGTACGCCACCATAAACACTTTTGGCGCCAGAGAAAAACTCGTTCCGGTTTGCCGGATCGGCTCGTCGGATTTCTTCTATGCCGTCAACAAGAACAGGCCGGATCTGCTGGAGGAGCTGAATCGGGCGCTGGCCGGCATTCAGGACGAGGACCCGTATTTCAACCAGAGGGTGTCGGAAGAGAATCTTTACCTCACCAAGACGAACGCATTCCTGACGCCGGGCCAGGAAGAATGGCTTATGGGGCACGGCGCGATCCGGGTCGGGTATCGGGACAATTATTTGCCGTTTTGCGCGAAAGACCCGGAAACGGGGGAAGTGACCGGAGCGCTCAAGGATTATCTTGCCCATGCCGTGAACGGCCTGAAACATACGGGACTCCGCTTTGAGACGGTGGCATATCCTACGACGGAGGCGGCGCTTGAAGCCATGAGGGCGGGGGAGGTCGACTGCGTATTCCCGGTCAGCCTCAGCTCCTATGATTCCGACGCGATGAATATACGGCTGACCAATCCTGTGATGACGACGGAAATGCAGGCGGTCATGCGCAGATCGGATTATCAGCATATCTCCCGGGACAGTAATTTCACCTTTGCCGTCAATGAAGGAAACATGAATATCGAGACCTTCATCAAGGATTATTATCCCGAGTGCAGGACGATTCGATGCCAGACCTCCGACGCCCGTTTCGAGGCGCTGGCTTCCGGCGAGGCGGACTGCATTCTCTCCAGCAATTACCGGCTTCATGATATAGAGCCGGACATGGAGAAGTACCAACTCTTTTCCGTCCCGACGGGAGAGGCCATGCCGCTGGCCTTTGCCGTAAGAGCGGCGGACCGTGACCTTTATTTCATATTGAACAAGACGGTGGTCCTGACAAGGAGCGAGGATATGGATGCCGCGATGGCTTCCTATGCCCACGCCGACAGGAAGATATCCTTCGCCCAGTTTTTCAGGGAGCACTGGCTGGGCGTCATAGCCATTCTTTCAGCGGTATTTCTCGTCATCATCGTCCTGCTGCTGCAGAAGCTGAAGGCGGAACGGAAAGCGGACGTACAGCAGCGGCTCCTGGAGGAAGCCGCCAAGGTGGCCGAGCTGCAGCGCTCCTTTGCGTCCCTGCTGAATAATCTGCCGGGGCTGACCTTTTCCAAGGACGCGGAGACCGGCGTCTATCGGGCCTGCAACCAGGCTTTCGCGGATTACGCGCAGCAGCCGAATCCTGAGGGCGTTATCGGGCACACCGACGCGGAGCTTTTTGACGAGGCGACGTCGCGGCATTTCATCGAGAACGACCTCAAAGTCCTGGCTTCGGACGGGCCCCGCGTCTATTTCGAGGAAGTTACGGACGTCGCCGGAAACCAGAAACAGTTCCAGACGACGAAGCTGAAATTCACCGACGACGGCGGACGGCTCTGCATCCTGGGCGTCTGCCAGGATCTGACGGACAAGCTGCGCATCGAGCGGGAAAACGCGGCCACAAAAGAAGCCTACGAAAAGGTGAAAAGCACCAGCGTCATTTTTACCCATATCGCCAAGACACTTGCCCGGGGCTATACGCATTTTTACTATGTCAACCTGGACACCGAGGCGTTCATCGAATACCGCAACGATGAGGAGACCGGAGAGATCACGGAAACGCGGCGCGGGGTGAACTTCTTTGAGTCGTGCAGGGAGGACGCCAAGACCATCGTGTATCCCGAAGATCTGGATAATCTCATGCAAGTCCTCGATCGTCAGACCATGCTGGAAACGCTGGATCGGGAAGGCACCTTCATCATGGCCTATCGGCTGATAACGGAGGATGAGCCGATTTACGTCAGCATGAGAGTTTCGCGCATGGACGACGACGATCGTTCCCTCATTATCGGCATCACGGATATTGACGACCGGATGAAGCGGGACCGGGCGGAAGAGCAGATGAAGGAGGAACGGATTGCCTTCTCTCGCGTCAACGCGTTGGCGGGAGACTTCATCTGCATCTATATCGTGGATCCCGAGACCGAGCGATATATAGAATACAGTACGATGTCCCAATTCGAGGGCTTCGAGATTCCGAAGGAAGGCACGGAGTTCTTCGCAACGGCGAGGAAAAATGGCGAAAGCGTCGTCTATCCGGATGATTTGGAACGCGTCAACTCGATGCTAACCAAGGAGAACGTATTTGCCGAGATTGAGCGCGGCGGCATTTTTGCCATGACATATCGGCTGATAATTAACGAAAAGCCGACATATGTGAGGTTCAAGGCGGCCATGGTCGAAGAAGCGGAAGGACGCCGCCTGATTGTCGGCCTCAACGACGTCGACAATCAGGTTCGGCATGAGGAGGCGTACGCGCAGCGCCTCGCCCACGCGCAGAGGGAGGCCAATATCGACGCACTGACGGGCGTGAAAAACCGGCATGCGTATCTGGAGGCGGAGGAAGTCCTCGACCGCCAGATTGCCGAGCATCGCGCGGAGGCGTTCGCCATCGTCATCCTGGACGTGAACGACCTGAAGGAGATCAACGACACCCAGGGACATCACGCCGGCGACGAGTATATCCGCCGCGCCTGCAAAGTCATCTGCAATATCTTCAGCCACAGTCCCGTTTTCCGTCTCGGCGGCGACGAGTTCGCCGTGATAGCGCAAGGGGCTGATTATCAGTCCATCGAGGAGCTGCTGGAGCAGATGAGCGAACGCAACAGGGAAGCGGGGCGTGCCGGGGACGTCGTCATCGCCTGCGGCATGGCGAAGCACGATAAAGAGACCTGCGTAGCTCCCGTATTTGAACGGGCGGACCAGAACATGTACGTGAACAAGAGCAACCTGAAAGCCGCCAAGAACAGCAGGATGCCTAAAAACTGAAAACGGCGCGGCCGCATGGAAACAAGAAACCACCGGAATCGAATGTTCCGGTGGTTTTATCGTTCGCGCAGAGATAAAGAGGGCGGCGTTATTTCAAGAAGCCGTTGATGATCTGCTCCTCGGCCTCCTGCTCGGTGAGGCCCAGTGTCATAAGCTTTATGATTTGGTCGCCGGCAATCTTGCCGATGGCGGCTTCGTGGATCAGCTCGGCATCCACGTGGTTCGCTTCGAGGGACGGGACGGCGAGAATCTTGCCCTTGTCC
>JAEERZ010000159.1 GCA_016286075.1 Selenomonadaceae bacterium | reverse complement strand
GGATGTCGTTGATGAGGCCCAAAAGCGTGTTGCCCGACGAACGGATATACTGGGAGTAACGCAGGATGTCCTCGTTGTCGCATTCCCGCAGCACCATCTCGTTCATGCTGAGGATGGAGTTCATGGGCGTGCGGATGTCGTGGGACATAGTGGAAAGGAAATAGGTTTTTGCCTGGTTGGCGCTTTCCGCCTCCCGTGCTGCTGCGGCGAGCCTCTCGTTGGAGGCGATGAGTTCTTCCTTATGCCGCTTCGCCTGGGCGGACTCGCGCGCTAAAAACGCCGCCACTAAGAGGGACACCACAGCCGCCGCCAAAGCCAAAAGCCAGAGGTTGTCCATCAGCACGTCAAGTATGGACTGGGTATGAAGTCCGTCGACGTACCGATAGGCGAGGCTTTCCATGCGATCCCTGCCGATGATGTTCACGCCCCGGTTCAGGAGCTTCAAAAGGCCCTCGTTGCCGATGCGCACGCCAAAGGAGCGGTCGTCGGGCCGATTGCTTTGTTTGATGGAAAGGCCGCGAAACCGGCGGTTTTTCAGAATGTCGTTCGCACGCAGGCCGTTCAGCGTGGTACAGGAGGCTTTCCCCTCCAGCACGGCGTCCAGACAGTCCTCGATGGAAGGGAAGAAGAGAATCCTGGCGTTGGGGAAGTGCGTTTTGACGTAGTAATACTGCATGCGGTTATTCTCGTTCACCGCAAATGCCGCAAGGGTTTTGTCGCTGTAGTCTCCTTTGAAGACCAGGTCCGTAGCGGAAGAGACCACGGGATTCGACGGGCAGATGCCGCTTTCCTCCGAGAAAAACAGCCCGCCGCCCACGGGGAAGGCCGCGTCGATTTTCCCGCCGTCCACGTCGGCGATCATGGCAGTGTAGCTGTCATAGCCCTGATAGGAAATATTCAGCGAACTGACGCCGAGTTCTTCCAGAATTTGGGGAACGAGGGCTTGGACAAGCCCCGTGACGGCGCCGTTAGCGTCCGTGTCGCTGTAAGGCAGGTAATGGTTCAGATAGCCCATACGAAGGACGCGGTGATCTTTGAGCCATTCTTTTTCCGCGTCGGACAGCGCGCGGCTGGCGATGCTGGACGCGTAATACTTGATCCGCAGGGAATTGATATAGTTCGGTTCCTCCACCGCGAGCTGATTCTGCGCCTGATTGAGCGCCGCCAAAAGGTCAGGCCGGCGCGAATTGACGCAAAGGTAATAATCCGTGGAGCCGAATGGGTAAAGGAGCGCCGCGTTTGGCCTGTCGTAGGTTCCGTCGCTTTCCGCCACCAGCGCGTCGATTTTGTTTTCGTCGAAATCGTCCAGCATTTCCTGATGGGTCGGATAGGTCACGACTTCGGCGGAAATGGCCTGCTGCGCGAGGAATCGTTGGAGCGCGCCTACCATCGCGCTGTCCAGTACGCCGATCTTTTTCCCGGAAAGGGTGGAAAACGTCGTGGTGATGCTGTCGTCGGCGCGGTGCTTCACCATATTGTAGGTTTCGCTGCCCATCGGAGCCTCGGGGTAGCCGATGACGCCCTGCCGCTCCTCCGTCTTCGCCAGTCCCGCCAGGAGGTCGACTTTTCCGTCCAAGAGCATTTGGTACAGTTCGGAAAAGCTGCCGTAGACATATTCGTACTCCCAGCCCGTGTACTCGGAGAGCTTGCGGTAATATTCATAGGCGTAGCCGCGACGGATAGCGCCCTTCTCGGCTCCCTCCTGAAATATCTCGTTTTCGAAATAGCCGACCTTGACGGGCGTCGGGGGCGTTTCGGCAAAGCCGGGCCGCGCCAGCGCAAAAAGCAGACAGGCGAGCGCCAAGAAGAAGATTTTTCGCACATGGATCACTTCCTTTGCGGACAAAAGCAAATAATACGATTACGAAATCACGGCGTTTTCGCGAAGAACACGTCCACGGCGGAGACAATCTCGCTTCGCCGCATGGTTTTCGAAAGATATCCGTCGGGGTTCAGCTCCGCGATTTTCTCGAGGGATTCGGGATCGACGTTGCCCGTCAGGAAGAATACGGGAATGCCCGCTGTCTCCGGATTTTCCCGCATCTTTTGCAGGACGTCGCCGCCGTTAAGCTCCGGCATCTCGAAATCCAGCAGGACGAGGTCCGGCCTGTGGCCTTCGAGGAATTTCAAAGCCTGGACGCCGGACTTCACCGCCGTCGCTTTGTAGGCGTCGCTCATCCATTTCTTGATCAGCTTCAGGTACGACTCGTCGTCGTCCACGATGAGGAGTTCCTTTTTTTCTTCCGTCATCTTTCTCACGCTCCTGCATTGTTCCATCTATAAGAAAATATTACCTGTTTGGCGGCGATTTGTAAAGAAAGTGTTAAGGAATCACTCTGCTTCTTTTCGGAATGGTAGTTTTTTGTTTGCGTTGCATGGTATAATCGAAAACGAAGATTTGGGATTTCCTTAGGGATGGTGAAATAATGCGTTTATATATTGCGGAGAAGCCGAGCATGGGCCGCGAGATTGCGAAGTGCCTGAAGGGGCCGGCGCGGAACGGGAACGGCTTCATCGAGACGGCGGAGGGCGTCGTGACCTGGTGTTACGGCCATATCCTGCGGCAGGCGGAGCCGGAGGAATATGACGCGGCGTATAAAAAATGGACGGAAAACGTGCTGCCGATCGTTCCGGAAACATGGAAACTGATTATCTCCGAATCCAGCGCGCAGCAATTTTCCATTGTGAAGGGATTGATTGCGAAGGCGGACGAGATCGTCCATGCGGGGGACCCGGATCGGGAGGGACAGCTTCTTGTGGACGAGGTGCTGGACTTCGTCGGCAACAAGAAGCCGGTGAAGCGGCTGCTCCTGAACGCGCTGGACGAGAAGAGCGTCAAGGAGGCGCTGGCCGACCTGCGCGACAACCATGATTTTTCACCGCTGAAAATGTCGGCATTGGCCCGCGCCCGGGCAGACTGGTTGATCGGGATGAATCTTTCCCGCGCTTATACGCTGGCGGCTCGGCGGGCGGGACGACAAACGGTGCTGCCCATCGGGCGCGTCAAGACACCGACGCTGGCCCTCGTTGTTCGACGGGAGCGGGAAATCAAAGATTTCCACCCGGTCAAACATTACTCGATCAAGGCGGAGTTCGCGCACAAAAACGGAAACTTTGCGGCGGTGTGGAAGCCGTCGGAGGAGCAGCGGGGCCTCGACAGCGAAGGTCGGCTCGTTGATAAAGACGCGGCGGAGGAAAAGCTGGCGGCGTTTTCGGCGGCGTCGGCGTCGGGCGAGCAGGGCGTCGTCGCCGAGTACAAAAAGGCGAAGAAGGAGGAGCCCCAGCGGCTTCCCTTCGCGCTTTCGACGCTTCAGGTCTTGGCGGGAAAGCGGTTCGGCTACGAGCCGCAGCAGGTCCTCGACACGGCGCAGCAGCTTTACGAGCGGAAACTGACCACGTATCCGCGCTCCGACTGCGAATATCTGCCGACGAATCAGTTCCGCACGGCGGGGACGATTATAGAGAACCTTGCCCAGACAGGCGACGAGCAGCTTGCGGCGTGGTCGGGAGGCGCGGACGCGAAGGTCAAGAGCCGCGCGTGGAACGACAAGAAGATTACTGCGCATCACGCGATTATTCCGACGACGGTGCGCGTGAAGCTCGATACGTTGACGCCGATGCAGCGGAATATTTATTTCCTGATTGCGCAGGCGTATCTCGCGCAGTTTTATCCCGTTCACGTCTACGACCAGACGAAGCTGGAACTGAACTTCGCGGGCGAGCGGTTCACGGCCAGCGGGAGAGTGGTGCGCGAGGCGGGGTGGAAAGCCCTTTACGCGGGCAAGAACGCCGAGAAAACCGAGGGAGAGGAAAACGAGGAGAGCGGCGATAATAAAGAATTGCCCGCGATGAAGAAAAAGGACGCCGCCCTGTGGCAGTCGGGGAAGCTGACGGAGAAGGAAACGAAGCCGCCCCAGCGTTTTACGCCGTCCACGCTGTTGGCGGCGATGAAGGACATCCATAAATTCGTACGGGACGAGGCGGCGAAAAAGACGCTGCGCGCGGTGTCGGGCATTGGAACCGAGGCGACGCGGGCGACGATTATCGACGATTTAATCCGGCGGCGGTTTTTGCAGGCGGCTGGGAAGAAAAAGGTGCTGACGCCGACGGCGGCGGCGGAGTTCCTCGTGGATTCGCTGCCGGAAGATATGACGTATCCCGACAAGACCGCCGTGTGGGAGGACGCGCTCCACGCGATGGCGGAGGGCGAGGGAACGCTCGATGCATTCTTGGACGAGCAGATCGCATTCACCCGCGCTCTTTGCGGCGCGGCGGCAAAGGCCGTGCTTCCGGTGGCGGAAGAAGAGACGAAATGCCCGCGCTGCGGACGGGGCGTGCTGACGAAGAAGCAGGGAAAGAACGGCGCGTTCTGGGGCTGCACGAATTTTCCGCGCTGCCGCATGACGGCGCCGGACAGGGACGGGAAGCCGGATTTGTCCCGCGTTTCGGTACGGACGAGCGTGCCGCGTGCGGTTTCGTCGGACGATTTTCGCGCGCCCGCCGCGCAAAAGGCGCGACAAGGAGTTTCGCAGAACGATTGGCAAGGCGGGGCGCCGGGACTCAGCGAGGAGGAAATGGCGGCGTTCCTCGCCGAATACCGACCGAACCTTTCCGTCAGCTCTTACGATGGAAGGACGGGATCGCCGCAGGCGCGTCCGAACTGGGGCGACAAGCCGAAATATTCCGCCGCGCCGATGGAGCGCATAGAGAAGACGGCGAAGAGCAGCAGGCATCTTTGCCCGCATTGCAAGGAGGGTTCCCTTCGACTCGTGCGCGGGAAGAACGGCAGTTTTTGGGGATGCACGAATTATCCTTCCTGCACGGCGACCTATGACGACGCAAACGGAAAGCCCGTCTTGCCGTGAAGCGCAGTTCGTTATAAAATAGAAAAAAGTTAGGAGTGAGGAGTTATTTGCGAGTTCACTCCACACTCCTAACTCCTATCTCCTAACTTGTTTTATGGGGGTTTTTGATTGGACGGATTTACGATTTTCGTCAATTTTTTGTTGATCGTCATATTTATCGCGTTGAACGGTTTTTTTGTCTCGGCGGAGTTCACCATCGTCAAGGTGCGGCTCTCGCAGCTTGAGGAGCTGATCGCGAAAGGGGACAAGCGCGCGGAGTACGCGAAACAACTCGCCGACCAAATGGACGTCTCGCTGTCGGTGACGCAGCTCGGTATTACGCTGGCGTCGCTGGCTCTCGGCTGGATCGGCGAACCGTTCTTGGCGGAACTTTTGCGCGCTCCGCTGGCCGCCGTGGGCGTTACCGGCGCGGCTGTCGATACTGTGGCGTTTGCCGTGGCGTTCTCTTTTATCACGGCGGCGCATATCATCTTGGGCGAGCTGGTGCCGAAGAATATCTCCATTGTCCGCCCGCTGGATATGCTGCTGGTAGAGGCGCTGCCGCTGCTTCTGTTCCAGCGGCTGACCTATCCTTTCGTCTGGTTCTTGAATCATGTCGCGAACGGGATTATTCATCGTTTCATGGGCATCGACGTCGCCGAAGAGGAAGACGACGCCCACTCCGAGGCTGAGATCCGCCTTTTGATGGAAGAGAGCCGGAAAAAGGGATG
>JAEERZ010000158.1 GCA_016286075.1 Selenomonadaceae bacterium | reverse complement strand
CTTGGCGCTGTTCTCCGCTTATATTCTCCTCTCGCCTGTCAGCTTTACGGACAGTGACATTATTTCCGGCACGATACAATCGGAAACGAAGCCGAATACCACGCAGACCCCTCCGCAAGCGCCGGAGCCTAAACCAAAACCGTCGCAGCCGTCAGCACAACCGAATCGTCCAAATACACAGCAGCCGTCCACGCAACAAAATCGCCCAAATAATACACAGCAGCCGTCCCGGCCGAACAATGCTCCCTCCGCGCCAAAGCCCCAGGAGCGAGAGACGCCGGCGCAGGTGCTTCAATCATTCCACCGGAACATTACCAATAAAAACTATCGAAAGGCATATAATTGCCTGAGCAAGGACTTCCAAAACTCCATGTCGTACGAAGGCTGGGCGTCAGGCTTTCAAACCACGGTCAGCAGCACGGCGTCCGACGTGAATATAATATCCCAAACGGACAGCCAGACGGTACTGACCTATACCCTGAAAGCCGTGGACAACCCCGGCGGGACACAATACTTTAAGGGTACGGCAGTCCTGATTAAGGAAAACGACGTCTGGAAGATTGACGAGGTCACGAACAAGACAATGTAGCAAGGAATATCATAAAAAAACGCGGAGCATAGCCAAAGCCATGCCTCCGCGTTTTTTCTTATGCGTTTTTACCGCCGCAGATTTACGAACGCTTTGCCGCTGATCAGCAGAACCGCGATGAGGTAGGCGGTCAAGACCGCGACCGAAATCATGGAGACTTCCGCGCCGCTGCCTATTCCTCGCAACAGATAGCTGGTGTGGGTCAGCGGCAGGCAGTCGATGGCGATGCGCAGCGCGTCGGGCAGCGCCCGCGTCGAGAAGAACGTGCCGCAGAGGAACGACATCGGGAGCAGGATATAGGTGTTGACTTGTCCCATCTGCTCGTAAGTGCCGAGATACATCGCCGCCGCGAAGCCGATGCCCGCGAATACGGCGCAGTTCAGCATCAGTACGAGAATGAAAATCGGCGTGATCGTGAAATGGGCGCCGAAAGCGTAGGCGAGGGCGATGATAATCGCCGATGAGATCATGCCGCGCAGCACCGCCGCCAGCACCTTGCCGACGACGTAGGCGAAAGGCCGGATCGGCGCGATGATGTATTCCTCGATGCTCTTGTGGTAGACGCGCTCGGCGTGAACCGGCGTCACGCTGTTGAAGCTGATGTTCATCGAGTTCAGCGCTAAAATTCCCGGTACGAGAAAGTCGATGTAAGAGCCGCCGCCCGTGGGCTGGATATTGCGCCCCAAGCCCCAGCCGAAAGCCACGAGATACAGCATCGGCGCGACCATCCGGGACAGGATGAAGGCGGTCATGCGGTGCTTCAGCACGGTCCAGTCGCGCCAGAACACCGTCCAAATATCGGCAAGCATTTACAATCCCTCTTTTCGTCCCGTCAGCTCGATGAAAACGTCCTCAAGGTTCGTCTCGCGAATGGAGGCCGCCGCGTCCAGCGTCCCGATGAAACGGCTGGCGTCCTCCCGCGTGTCGAACAGGCGAAAGTCGCGCTTCGTGTCGTCCCGCCACTCGACGACGAACCGCCCGAGGCGAGAAATGAAGTTTTTCGGCGTGTCCACGGCAATCAGTTTTCCTTTGTTCATGATGGCCACGCGGTCGCAAAGCTCTTCCGCTTCCTCGATGTAATGCGTGGTGATCAAGACCGTCGCTCCGTCCGACGCGAGGCGGCGCACCAGCTCCCAAATGCGCCAGCGTACCTGCGGGTCGAGGGCGACGGTGGGCTCGTCGAGGAACAGGATTTCGGGGTGGTGGATCAGCGCGCGGGCAATCAAGAGCCGACGCTTCATGCCGCCGGACAGCTTCCGCACGCCGTCGTTGATGACGCCGGAAAGCTCCACGTATTCAAGAAGCTCGGCGATGCGCGCCTCCCGCTCCGCCTGGCTCATGTGGTAAAGCCGCGCGTGAAGCTCCAGATTCTCTCCGACGGTCAGGTCCTGGTCGAAGTTCAGATTCTGTGGTACGACGCCGATCATCTGCTTGATGGCGAGGGCGTCGTCGTTGTCGCCGACGCGTTTCCCGTCATAGAGTATTTCGCCCTCCGTGGGTCGCGTCAGCATCGTCAGCATCCGTATCGTCGTAGTCTTGCCCGCGCCGTTCGGCCCTAAAAGTCCGAAGATCTCGCCGGTCTCGATGGTCAGCGAAAGGCCGTCCACGGCGACTTTTTCGGCGTTCTTGTTTTGGGCGTCCTTGTGCGGGAAGGTCTTTCGGAGGTTGCGTATCTCAATCATGCGCGTCCGCCTCCTCGTTCCTCTCCCACCAGCGACACCGGCGACAGCACGGAAATCCCCTGCGAATTCACGAAGATGTCCGCCTTGACGCCGAAGACCTCGGCCAGCATATCGACGGTCAGGATCTCCTGCGGCGTGCCGTGGGCGAATATGCCGTGATTCTTGACGACCACGATCTCGTCCGAGTATTGCAGCGCGTGGTTGATGTCGTGGAGCACCATCACGACGGTCATCTTGTAGTCGCGGTTGATCTCGTCGACGATGTTCATGACTTCGAGCTGATGGCCGATGTCGAGATACGTCGTCGGTTCGTCCAAAAGCAGGATTTGCGGCTGCTGAGCGAGAGCCATGGCAATCCACGCCCGCTGCCGCTCGCCGCCGGACAGCACCGCTACGCGGCGGTCCTTGAAGTCGTTCAAATGCGTGCGGTCGATGGCCCATTCCACCGCTTCGCGATCCGCTTTCGGGTCGCTGGGCCGCAGCCAGCTCCGGTACGGAAACCGCCCGAAGTCCACGAGCTGCGCGACCGTGACGTCTGCCGGTGCCGTCGCCCCCTGCGGCAAAATCGCGAGCTTCTTGGAAAGCTCCTGCCGTCCCATTTTGCGTACGTCCTCGCCGTCGAGAAGCACCTGCCCGTCATAGCGGGTGTTGAGGCTCGACAGCGCCTTCAGGAGCGTCGACTTGCCCGCGCCGTTCGGGCCGATGATCGAGGTGCGCTTGCCCTCGGAAAAGGCGACGTTCACGTTCTTCAGGATTTCGTTGTTCTCGATTTTTACGCCTAAATTTTTTGTTTCCAGCACCATCAGAGTTCCCTCCTCAGCAGAAAGAGGAAGAACGGCGCGCCGAGCACCGCCATCAGGATGCCGACGGGAAGCTCCGTCGGTGCGAACGCGGTGCGGGCGAAAGTATCGCTGCCCATGACCACAGCCGCGCCTAAGAGCGCCGCGCCCGGCAGCAGGAAGCGATAGTCGGAGCCGATCAAGAGCCGTGTGGCGTGCGGCACGATCAGGCCGACGAAGCCCAAGAGACCGACGACGGAAACGGCGCTGGCGGCGAGCAATGCGGCGAGGGCCGTCATTACTATGCGGGTCAGCTCGACGTTCAGTCCGAGGCCTTTGGCAATCTCGTCGCCGAGCTGCAAGATGTTCAGATGCTTTGAGCCGAGAAACGCTAAAATCGCGCCGCAGACGGCGTAGGGCAGGATGATCGTGACATGGGGCCAGCTTCGCGCGGCGAGGCCGCCCGCCATGAACATCAGCGCGCCGTGGACCTTGTCGCTGTAAAAGATCATCATCGCCGAAATGCCCGCGCCTAAAAACGCGGATACGGCCACGCCCGCTAAAATGATTCGGACAGGGCGGATGCCGTTTTTCCACGCGAGAATGTAAATGACGATTGCCGCGCTCATAGCGCCGACGAAGGCGACGGGCGTGATCAGGTACTCATGGCCGGGGAAGACGAGCATCATCGTGATACCCGCAAGGCCGGCGCCAGACGAGATGCCGATGATGTGCGGGTCGGCCAGCGGGTTTTTCATCACGGCCTGCAAGATTGCGCCGGACAGCGCGAGGTTGATACCCACCAACGCCGCGACGATGGTGCGGGGCAACCGGATATTCATGATGATCTGCTGATGGGTGCCCGCGCCGGCGCCGAAAACCGACTGCCAGATTTCCTCCAACGGAATCCGTACCGAGCCCATCGTGACGCTGGCGGAAAAAGCGACGGCGACAAATGCGATGAACGCGGCCAGCACAAACACGCGCCGTCCTGTCGAAATCCCTCCGCCAGGTGTTTTCTCTCCCATAGTCTCACTCCCTGTCGCATCGATGCGGAACTGTATGAAAAAATATCTGCACAATTTCCTATAATGAAGATTTAAATAGAATGTTCCAATATTAATTTCATTATAAAGATATGGTAAAAAAGTGTCAATGAAAATGAAACGACAGGTAAACAACTCCTTGACATTTCAACAAAAAGCGAATAAGATGACAAGTGTTGCAAAACGATTGTTGCATAACGATTTTTTTGAAGGAGTTATGATGTATGCCTCCGAGAGTGAAATTCCAAAAGGAAGAAATCGTGGCCGCCGCGCTGGACGTCGTCCGGAAAAAAGGGATTGACGCCGTGACGGCGCGGGAGGTCGCTGCGGAGCTTTCTGTCTCCCCGCGCCCGATTTTTACCTGGTTCAACACCATGGAGCAGCTCAAAGCCGCCGTTTTCGAGATGGCAAAAGGCGTCTATCGGGAGTATGTCGAGCGCGGGCTTTCCGGGCCGATCCCCTTCCTGGGCGTCGGGCAGCAATACGTCCGCTTTGCGAAGGAGGAGCCGGAGCTTTACAAGCTGCTTTTTCTGACGAAGCCGGACGAAGCCGCGGGCGGCGCGATGGAAGCGCTGCAGTTCTCGCAGGATTTGGTGCGGGAATCGCTGATGCGAATCTACAACATGGACGCAGCCACGGCCGACAAATATTTTCGCAATCTATGGCTGGTAGCGTTCAGCTTCGCCACATTGGTCGTCACCGACGACTGCCCCTATACGGATGAGGAAATGAGCGCGATCTTCACGGAAATGAGCCTTTCCCTCTGCAAGGCATATAAGGAGATTCCGGGCGTAGCGGAAGGAAAATATGACAAGGACGCGATTTTCAGGGAGCTTGTGAAGAAATAACCGCCGTAAAAAGCGGCGGCGCGGAAAAAGCCGGAGGAAGAGCGTATGTGTCTGTTCAATTTGATACGATTCATCATGCTTTCTTTGGGGAATGAATGAGGGGGAATGACGAATGAGCAAGATTGTCGTACTGATGGGAAGCCCGCGCAAGGGTGGGAACACGGACCTATTGGCGCGCGCTTTCGCAGAGGGAGCGTCGGCGAAGCACGAGGTCGAATTGATTCCCGTCGCGGATTACAAGATCAATCCCTGCATCGGCTGCAACGCCTGCTTTGCGCGGGAAGACCACAGCTGTTTCCAAAAGGACGATATGGCGAAAATCTACGAAAAGATGAAACAGGCGGATACGCTGGTCATCGCTTCGCCGGTCTATTTCTACGGTCTCAGCGCGCAACTGAAAGCGCTGGTGGACCGTTTTCACAACCCGATTCGCAACGATTTCCCGCTCAAACGGCTGGGGCTGATCCTCGTGGGCGCGGACACGCTGCCGACGCTGTTCGACCCGATTCTCCTTCAATACAGGATGACGTTGGAGTATTTCCATCTGGAGAGTATCGGCACAGTCCTCGTCCGCGGCGCGCAGAATAAAGGGGACGTACACAAAACGGACGGCCTGAAGCAGGCCCGCGAGCTGGGCGAAAAATTGGAGTGAAGGGAAAAATG
>JAEERZ010000157.1 GCA_016286075.1 Selenomonadaceae bacterium | reverse complement strand
CTTCTCGCAGACGATCTTCTCGATGCGGGGGTCGATGTTCGAATAGGTGCCCACCGCGCCGGAGAGTTTGCCCACCGCGACAATCTTCTGCGCGTGTTCGACGCGCTCGATGTCGCGGTCCACCTCGTCCATCCAGAGCAGCAGCTTCAGTCCGAAGGTCATCGGCTCGGCGTGGATGCCGTGGGTGCGCCCGATGCAGGGCGTGTGCTTGAACTCCACCGCGCGCCGCGCCAGCACCGCGCGGAATTTTTTCAGGTCGTCGAGAATGATGTCCGCCGATTTCTTCATCATCACGCCGAGGGCGGTGTCCTTGACGTCGCTGGAGGTCAGTCCCTTGTGGATGTATTTCGAATCGTCGCCCACGTATTCCGCCACGTTCGTCAAAAAGGCGATGATGTCGTGGTTCGTGACTTTCTCGATCTCATGGACGCGCTCGAGGTCGAAATCCGCCTTCTCACGGATATTCTTCGCGGCTTCCTTCGGGATCTCGCCCAGCTCGGCCATGGCTTCGCAGGCGGCGATCTCCACGGCCAGGATTTCCTCGAATTCGTGTCGGAGCGACCAGAGCTTTCCCATCTCCGGATTTGTATAACGTTCAATCATGTACGGTTTCCTCCTCTTCGGACATATCAAAAGCCCAAAGGGACGCTTTCCCTGCGATGGGCTTTTTCCTTCGTAATGATAACATTCGCCCTGCGGGGTGTCAATGCAAAGCGGCAAAGCGAAAATTTCCTTCTCCGGGCAATCGGCGGCAGGATTTTTGATGTTTTTGTCAAAATATATAACGAAAGTATACATAATATTTAAGGAATCAAAGAACAATTCAAACCTCGGTTCCTTATGAAGGAGGTGAGACGATGGGGCGGATCGTGCGCGAGGGAGAAAGGCTCCGGCTGCGGGTGGCCGAGGAAAGCGACCTGGATTTCATCCTTGCGTCGGAGGCGAAGCCGGAAAATGCCCGGTACATCATCGCGGATTCCCGCGCGTATCATTTGGACACGCTGGATTCGCCGGGCGGCGTCCATTTCATCGTCGAGCGGAAGGATACAGGGGCGGCGGTGGGCTTCCTGGTGGCGACGGGGCTGAACAGTCCCCATCACGAGCAGTACTGGCGGCGCGTAATCATCAACGAGAGCGACAGAGGTTACGGCAAGGAAGCGATGCGGCTGCTGATGGCATGGGCTTTCGAGGACGCGGGCGCCCATCGGGGCTTCCTGGACTGCAAGGAATACAACGACCGGGCGCTGCATGTTTACGAATCGGTGGGACTGCGGCGGGAAGGCGTTTTGCGGGATACGATTTTCGTGGACGGCAAATATGAGAACTTGGTGGTGCTCGGTATTCTTGAGCATGAGTGGCGCGGGCGGAAGAACCGGGAGGGGTGAATATGACGGCGATCAAGCGAGTCTATCTTATCGTGCTGGACAGCTTTGGCGTCGGCGAGCTGCCGGACGCGGCGGCTTTCGGCGACGCGGGCTGCCATACGCTGCAAACGATACGGCGGTCGCCCGCGTATGACACGCCCAATATGGCGGCGCTTGGGCTCTTCCACATCGAGGGCGTGGGCGGCGGCACGGGAACGCCGAAGGGCGCTTTCGGACGCTGTGCGGAGCTTTCCAAGGGCAAGGACACGACCACCGGGCACTGGGAGATAGCGGGCATTGTCTCGAAGCAGGGGATGCCGACGTTCCCCGACGGTTTTCCCCCGGAGCTGATGAAAAAGCTGGAAGAGACCTTCGGGCGGCACGTGCTTTGCGGGAAGCCCTATTCCGGTACCGAGGTCATTCACGATTACGGGCAGGAACATGAGAAAACGGGGGCGCTGATCGTTTACACGTCGGCGGACAGCGTGCTCCAGATCGCCGCCCATGAGCGCATCGTTCCCCGCGAGCAGCTGTACGATTACTGCAAGAAGGCGCGGGCGTTGATGCGGGGCGTTTGGGGCGTGGGCCGCGTAATCGCGCGTCCTTTCATCGGCGCCTATCCGAAGTATGAGCGCACGGCGGGGCGGCATGATTATTCCCTCGATCCGCCGGGGACGACGCTTCTCGACGTGCTTTCGGCGGCGGGGCTGACCACCATCGGCGTCGGCAAGATCTCGGATATTTTCGCGGCCCGGGGCGTCGGCCGTCATATCGCGATGGACGGCAACGACGACGGCATGGAAAAGACCATAGCGACGCAGGACGAGGATTTCAACGGGCTCTGCTTCGTCAATTTAGTGGATTTCGATATGCAGTATGGCCACCGGCGGGACGTCGAGGGCTACGCGAAGGCGGCGACAGCCTTTGACCGGCAGCTGGCGCGGTTCATGGAGCGGATGCGCCCGGACGACGCGCTGATCATCACGGCGGACCACGGCTGCGACCCCGGCTTTTCCGGCAGCGACCACACGCGGGAATATACGCCGCTGCTCGTTTACGGCGAGCCCATAAAAGCGGGCGTCAGTCTCGGCACGCGGCGCACTTTTGCGGACATCGGGGCGACGGCGGCGGAAATGCTGGGCGAGAGGCTTCCCTGTGAAGGGACGAGCTTTTGGGACGAAATCCGCAGAAAGGGGTGAGCCGACGTGCGGATGTATGACCTGATTACGAAGAAGAAGCGCGGCGGCGAGCTGACGAAAGAGGAAATATATTATTTTATCACCGGCTGTGTCGAGAACACGATTCCGAACGAGCAGCAAGCCGCGCTGCTGATGGCGATTTGGGCGCAAGGCATGACGGACAGGGAAACGACGGAGATGACTCTTGCTATGGCGGAGTCCGGCGATATGATGGATCTCTCGTCCTTGCCCGGCGTCAAGGTAGACAAGCATTCGACAGGCGGCGTCGGCGACAAGACGACGCTGGTGGTCGGCCCGCTGGCATCGGCGACGGGGCTCACCGTGGCCAAAATGTCCGGGCGCGGTCTCGGACACACGGGCGGCACCATCGACAAGCTGGAATCGATACCCGGCTTTCGCACGTCGCTGACGATGGAAGAGTTTTTCGACGGCGTCCGCAAGAACGGTCTCGCCCTGATGGGGCAGACGGGGGAGCTGGTTCCCGCCGACAAGAAGCTTTACGCGATGCGCGACATTATCTCGGCGGTGGACAGCATCCCTCTGATCGCTTCGTCGATCATGAGCAAGAAGCTGGCTGCCGGGACGGACGTAATCCTTTTGGATGTCAAAATGGGCAGCGGTGCTTTTATGAAGACGCTGGAGGACGCGGAGAAGCTGGCGCAGACCATGGTCGCTATCGGCGAAGCGGCAGGCAAGCGCACCGAAGCACTGATCACCGACATGAACCAGCCGCTGGGGTTCGCCATCGGCAACGCGCTGGAGGTGGCGGAGGCCGCGGAGGTGCTTCATGGGAACGGTCCCGAAGACGTGCGGGAGGAAAGCCTCATGCTTTCGGCGGAGCTCTTATATCTCGCGGGGCGCGGTCATCGGGACGAGTGCCGCCGCGTGGCAGAAGAAGCGCTGCGTTCGGGAAAGGCACTGGAAAAATTCTGCGCGATGGTTCGGACGCAGGGCGGCGACGACTCCGTGATCCGCGATCCGTCAAGATTCGCGCGGGCGCCTGTCGTTCGTGAAGTGCTTGCGCCGAGGGACGGCTATATTGTCGGCATGGCCGCGGAATACATCGGCGGGGTGTCGGTCATGCTCGGAGCGGGGCGCGATGACTTGGGCGACGCGGTAGATCCGGTGGCGGGGATCTTGCTGAAAAAGAAGTATGGCGACGGGGTGGAACGGGGCGAAGTGATTGCAACGCTCCTGACCTCAAAAGAGGATGCCGTCGCCGAAGCCGAAAAGCGGTTCCTCTCCGCCGTAACTATCGGAGACGAGCCGCCTGCGCCGCGCCCCCTGATTTACGCGCGGGTGGGAAAAGACGGCGTCGTGCGGTTTGACGTATAAGACATATAATTAGGAAATAGAACTCAAAGGAGGAAAAATCATGACGGAGACAGACAAAAAATTATTGGCCGAAGCGAAGCGGGTCCGCGAGTTCGCGTACTGCCCCTATTCCAATTTCGCGGTGGGGGCGGCGGTTTTGGGGGCGTCGGGAGAGATATACGGCGGCTGCAATGTGGAAAACGCATCTTATTCCGTGACGAACTGCGCCGAGCGTACGGCAATCTACAATGCGATTTCCTCCGGAGAGGAAGATATACTGGCGTTGGCGGTGGTGGCGGAGAGCGCGCAGCCCGTCCCGCCTTGCGGCGCATGTCGTCAGGTCATAGCAGAGATGCGCATTCCCCATATCCTGATGGCAAATCTTGCCGGGGACGTGAAAGAAATGACTTTATCGGAGCTTTTGCCCGACGCCTTTTCCGGGGAGGATATCTTGTCATGAAATTGCGGGGCTGGTTCGCCGCGTTTTGGCTGCTGACGGTCTTGGCCTTTGTAATAGCGTTCCCCGCTCCTGAGGGCGAGGCTGCGACTGCTCCCGACGGGCGATGGCGGTTGGACGGACCCGATACGGCGGAGCTGCCCCGGAGCTTTCGGCTGATGACCGATGCGTTTTCTACAGAGACGGGGCCGATGCCCGCACGGGACGGGCTGGACGCCCTTCGGGCTTCCGCCAGCGGAGAGCCTTCCTATATGGCTTTGCCTGTACTTTTGGCGCGGCTCCGGGAAGCGGCGGGAGCGAGTGCGCCCGTTTATCTTGTGGATTTGCGGCAGGAATCTCACGGCTACGTCAATCATGTCTATCCTGTAAGCTGGCACAAAGAGCGGAATTGGGCGAATCGGGGCCGGACCGCGGAGCAGGTCGAGTGGGACGAGCAGGGACGGCTTGCGGCGCTCATCGGCTCCCGTGTCACCTTTGAACCGATGGGACGCTATGATACGGCGCGTCTGGAAGCCGTGACCATAGACGTCAAGTCCGTGACGACGGAGCGGGAGGCGGCGGAACGGGCCGGCTTCAAATATTTTCGTATCGCCGCCACCGATCAGGCCGCGCCCAGCGACGCGGCAATCGACAGATTCGTGGCCTTCGCCGCCGTGCTGCCGGAAAACGCGTGGCTGCATTTCCACTGCCACGCCGGTCATGGCCGTACCACTACGTTTCTGATTTTCTACGACATCATGAAAAATCCCGGACTACCGCTGGAAACGATTGCCGCAAGGCAATATGCGCTGGGCGGCTCCGACATCCTGCACCCGTCGGGGGAAGGCTGGCGGGGGAACGAGCAGGAAAAACGGGCGGGTATCGTCCGGGCCTTTTACCAGTATGCGAAGGAAGCGGGGAAGGACGGCTTCCGCGTTTCATGGAGCCAATGGAAGCGGGGAAGGACTGCATTGTAAAGAAAAGGGATGCTTTGGCAAAAGCCGAAGCATCCCGTTTTTGAGTAGTTTCTTGCTGTATTTGTGAATGGTTTGCGAAAGGTTTTTGCATTGGCTTATACGTGCACTGGTCAACAAAAATTGGACACGAAAATTAAAAATTAGTACCTCTCGCATCAGAATTCAAACATGTAACTTCTCCAAATAAGACTCCTTGTACTGCTTGGGCGTCAGATAGCTCAACGCATACGCCGGTCGCTGCTCGTTGAAGAAAGTTATGTACTCATCTACCTCCTGTTCTACCGACAGTTTACCGGTCACATGGAAATCCATGAACA
>JAEERZ010000156.1 GCA_016286075.1 Selenomonadaceae bacterium | reverse complement strand
TAAAGCCGCTCGACGAGTTTTTTGTCGGCGGCGATATTTTTCGCCGTGCGTTCCTGCCAGTACGCGAGACGCTCGTTCTCGGCGGCTACCATCTTTTCCCGTGCGCCAGAGGCGCTCTCTCCCGCGTAGGCGGCTCGAACCAGCCGCTCCAGCTCCGCGCCGACGTGGTTGCGCTCCACGGCGTCTTTCAGATATTCGTAAACGCGGTTGTCGTCCAAATAATCGACGCGGCCGTTTTCGCCGGGGCGGAAAGCCCACGCATCCGCCGTCGCGTATTCGTGGAAGGCCCGGGCCAGACCGCCGGCAATCAGATAGGCCTGCTCCGGCGTGTCGTCATAGGAAGCCTCGGAGTAAGTGACCGTCAAGAGCGGCTGACCGTCGATCAGGATTTCTTTCCGGTTTTTCACCGTCACATGGCCGGCGCTGTACTCGGTCATCATCGCCGCCAGCTTCGCTTCGCGCTTGTCCGTGTCCGGGTGGTCGTAAGGATCGGCGCCGTAGCTCCGGTCGAAGGTATCCGGGTGCTTTGTCATGTAGTCCATGCGCGCCATGGCCGCAGCGGGGCCGCCGGGATTGAATCCGGCGCTGGCGGCAAGATAGAAGCCGCCTTCGTCGGCCTCGTACTCGGCGGGCAGGATGACGTTTTTCGCCACGGAATAGTCGGCCAGCACGCCCACCACGTCGGGACGCACCGCTCCCGTGACCATGCCGAGGAAATTGATGCCGAAGGCCTGCGCCGCAGCCCGGGCGTAATTGTAGGCCGCGTGCAGCTTGATGCCGTGGGTCATTTCATGGGCCAGCACGCCGGCGATCTCGTCCACGTTGCCGTTCAGCCCCACCACGAGCCCCTTGTTCACCGTGATGTAATTCGTCGGGAAGCAGGCCGCGTTGAACTCTGTGCTGTCGTTCACGTTCCAGCGAAAAGGAAGGGAACGGATGTCGAGCACATAGTTTCCGCGCTCCACCAGCCCGCCCATCACTTCGTCGACGATCTGATGATTCATGGGGTTGCGGTCCACGCCGTTCTCGTGGGCGTCGTAGAGTCGCGTCTGCTCCTGATAATAGGCGTTGTTCCCCGCGTCCAGGATCGCGGCGAGATAACTGCTGTACATGCCCGCTGTGCCCAGCACTCCGGCCAGCGCCGTGAAAACGTCCGTATTGCTGGCAGCCTCCGCCTGCGGGGCCAAGGGCGCGCAGGTCGTGAGCGTCGCCAGCCCGGCCGCGATCAGCCGCCGCTTCCAGGAACGCAGCAGATTCATGGATGATCCCCTCCGTCTCTTAAAGTTCGTTCATCATCATAGCACAATGGCGCGAAAACCGCATGGAGGAAAAATGAAAAACGCCCCGGCGCAATTTTTGCCGAGGCGCGGTTCATCCATTCTTCGATTTTCGGGACATCGAAAATACCCCCGGCGGCTTCGACGCCGATTGGTGCGTTTCTTGCGTTTCCCGAACGTGTATGCCATAATTGCCCCGAAAAGGTGTTTGCCAATAACGGTAGCGGTCGGTCCCTCTCCGGAGGGCGCTGATGCCCTCTCATCATGGAAGAAAGGAGGGCTGCCTATGAGCGTGATTGAATTTTTATCTGTGGCGAGTTTCACAGTCGCAGTTTTCTCGCTCGGCTATATGATGGGTTCTTCCCACAAAAATCAGAAATGACCGCCCAAGTTCCCCAACACAAGCGGTCATTCTGATCGTATTCTTTGGGGCTGACCGTTTACCGGCAGCGCCTTTTCTTTGTCTTTATTATAATGTTTTCGTTCAGCGTTTGTCAACGACAAACAAAAAAGCCTCCCTTGCGGGAGGTTTCTTTGTTTGTCCGACAGTTGACCATCTGCCGGACGATGATTTGAATTCCTCGATTGATGTGAGTATAGCATAGGTCGGAGAAAAATGCTATATTGCCTTCCTCTATGAGGAGCGATATGCCGTAACCTTGCCCTCCCCTATGGGGAGGGTACCGCCGCAGGCGGGGGGTGAGGTCTTGCGACGTTGCGCTTGTGTTATCCGATGCGCTTCAGAACCTCATCCGTCAGCCCTACGGGCTGCCCGCAACATGCCACCGGCATGTTGCGCCCCATCGGGGAAGGCAAAGGTTCGTTCACTCCTAACTCCTAACTCCTAACTCCACTCTCCACTCTTAACTCTTCCCTCTTCCCTCTCAAAACATCTTTCCCACGAAGAACCAGAACCGGTCCCTGCTCTGCGCGTCCTCGCTCATGATCTCCGGCGAGCCGATGCGCCGCGCGTAGTCCACCCGCGCATACCAGTCGTTCTCTTTGCTGTACGTCGCCGCGATGCCCCAGCCCTTCAGGCTCTCGCTGCCGCCGTCCCCGTCCTTCGTCACGGTCACGCAGCCCGCGTCGAGATACGTGGAAAGCGTCAGCCCGGGGAGCGGCGTATGATAGCGAAGCTCCAGCGTCGAAAGCACGCCCTCGTCGCCCGACGCCTCGCCCTGCGGATACGCGCGGACGCCCCGCGCGCCGCCGAGGTAGATCTCCTCCGAACTGTCGAGATTTCGGCTCGCTTTCTGCCCCTGCGCCTTCAGCAGGATATCCGTGCTGTGGCCGAGACCCTGCACCGCCGTGACGTCCAGCGTCCCCTTCCAGAACCCGCCCAGCGTGCGCCCGTCCTCGCCGATCTGCCGCGCGAGATCCGAATCCGCCGTCACGGTTCCCTGCCGCAGCTCCACACGGTACGAAAGATACGACCCCTCGCCGCGGCCCATGCCGGAAAGCCCCGCGTGCCACGACGCGCTGTGCTTCTTCCAGTTGAAGCCCAGCATCTCGTCGGTGATATTCCGGTAATCGAACCCGTACGTCACGGCCAGTGCGCTCCTCGACGCCTTCCAGAGCGGCGTCTCGCCCCAAAAGCTGTAAGTGTGCGCTATGCCCTCCGCGCCGAGCTGGCTGAAAATACTGCCCAGCTCGTAATCCGACCGCGAATACCCGATCCCGAGCTTCGTCGCGCTGTGACCCACCGGCATCTCATAGCCGATGCTGTAGGCGTGCTGCTTGCCGTTCGAGATCATGCCGCCCACCGTCAGCCTGCCGCCCACATTGCCCACGTTCTCCAGCGACGCCGAAAGCCCGTAGCGGTATCGGCCCGTCGACTCGCTGCCGTAATTCTCCGCGTAAACGATTCCCGTCACGGGCTTGTCGTTCGTAATCTTCACCAGCAAATCCGTCTCGCCGACCCCGCGCCCCGCTGAAAGCACGCCCGCCGCGTGGACGCCGCTGAGATCGTCCAGGAGATGCAGCGCCGACTCCAAATCCTTCGTGCGGATAATCTCCTTCTCCTTCAGCCGCGCGAGGATTCCGTTCGCCACCTCGTCGGAAAGACGGCTCTCGTTTTGCACCGTGATCTTGCCGACCCGTCCCGGCATCATGCGAATCAAAAGCCGCCCGTCCACCGCCGTCTGCTCCGGGATGAACGCCGCCGCCGTCGGATACCCGTGGGCGCGG
Organism: Selenomonadaceae bacterium; assembly: GCA_016286075.1. Classification (GTDB taxonomy): domain Bacteria; phylum Bacillota; class Negativicutes; order Selenomonadales; family Selenomonadaceae; genus RUG12372. The sequence continues at coordinate 2,148 of JAEERZ010000156.1, read as the reverse complement.
GCGTAATTCGTCAGCCCCGCCAAAAGATCGCCCAGCGCCGTCCCCGTAATCTCACGCCCGACGAACCGCGCGGAAAGCTCCGCCATCTTCTCGTCGGAAAGCTTCATCCCCTCATGCTCGACGCGAATCTCCGACAGCGTGAACCGCGCCTCCGCCGCGCTTCCCTGCGGCGCGCCCGTCTGGTCGGAAATCTCCGCGTCCCTCGCGGGCCGCTCGCTGCCGACAGTCCCCGCCGGAGCGGGCACCGCAGGCGCGGCAAGAGCGAGGACGGGAGAAAACAGGGCGGCGGCTAAAACAAAGCTGCCGATATAAGAAAATCTGCGAATCATATTGTGTTAAACCTCCAAAATTACAAAGAATAGAGGAAACGCTAAGAGATACGAATCACTGTTAGAAATCTTAGATTTTATAGTCGAAGAGTAGTATGAAAGGGGTCTCGAAAACACTGTTTTCTTGAAACTCCCCCCGTCATGCCTTCGGCATGCCACCCCCCCCCCTCAATGAGGGGGGCGATACTTGCCTCCCTCTCTGCGGGAGGTGCCCGAAGGGCGGAGGGAGTAATTCAATCCACCGCCGGAGGGAGTTCTCGCAAGACATAACTTCTGCCCGCAGATGGAAACGTCTGCGGGCAGTTTTTATGCTGTTTACGCCTCCTCGTCGCTTTCCCCGTTCGACGCAGGTTCCGTGCTCGTCGGTTCCGTCGCCGGGCCGTTCTGCGTCGCCTCTCCGCCCGCGTTATTTGGCGTCGTTGCCGTCGCGCCGCCGTTCAGCGACGTCGCCAGCGCCTCAACGCTCATGGACTCCGGCATATTGATGTCGGTGTACGTGATGCCCAGCTGTGTCTCCTGCTTGCCCGCGGCAATCTGTCCGCCCGTCGTCTGCTGCTGGGGTGGATTTTCATTCGGCTGCTGCGCTTCGCCGCCGGATTGCTTCTGCGTTGCCGCGCCCTGCGTCTCGCCTGTCGCGCCCGTGGTCGGCATGGCCGTCGATGCGCCGCTGTTGATCGAGCCTACGACGTTCGTGTATTCCTGCGCTGCGCCCGGATCGGAGACGTTGTCGGCGACGATCTCCTGCGGCGTCACTTGTTTTGCCTCGATGGTGAAGGCCGTAGCGTTGCTCGCCGCGTTGGAGAAGGTGTAGTTCAGCCCGTAGTCGCCGCTGACCTCGCCGTTCAGCGTGCCGGTGACGGCATAGACGCCCGCCGTCTTTGCATTCGCGTCCGCGCCGAAAGTCAGCGCGTCGCTTGCTTCCAGCCCGTCGCCGGTCACGAAGCCCGTCACGTCGCCCGTGAAGGTCGGCGGCGCCTCGCCTTCGGTGATGGTCTGGGGCGTCGCCACGAGAGAAAGCGCTTTGCGGGTAACGTCGCCCGTGCCGTTCTGATACGTCACATTGTAATTCTCGCCGTTGTTGCCGTCGGTAATCGTTACGCTCCCGACCGTCAGCGGCTTGTTTTCGCCCGCGTTCTTGTCCGTGAAGGCGAAGACGCCACCGCTGTAGCTGTCGCCCGTGAATATCTTGCCCGAGGAGATAAAGAGCGCCGCGCCCGTCGCGTCCGTGGTGCCGTCGTATTCGCGGGAATATCCATCCGCCGCGGTAAACGTCACGTTCGCTTTTTCGATGGCTCCTTTGCCCGTGGCGGCAGCGGCAATCGTATAGTTTCCCGCCTCGTTGCCGGAAAGCGTCACGCCCGTATAATCCACCTGCTTGTCCGTGCCCGCGTTCTTGTCCACGTAGGCGGCGGTTGCCGAAACGGACACTTTGCCCACGTCAACGGTCTCGACGCCCGACAGTGCGCCCTCGCCCGCCGTGGCGGTCGTGGTGCCGTCGTAAGTCTTGGAAATATCGTCGAAGGTCACGGTCAGGAGCTTTGCCGCAATCGATCCTTTGCCCGTGGCAGTGGAGGCAATCGTGTAATTGTCCTTTTCGGCGCCCGGCAGCGTCACGCCCGTATAATTGACCTGCTTGTTTGTTCCGGCGTTCTTTGTGTCGTAGGTCGCCGTCCCCGTCACCGTCACCGACACCTTGCCCTCGTCGTCATCGATCACGCCCGTAAGCGTGCCCGCGCCCGCCGTCGCGTCTGTCGTGCCGTTGTAGATCTTGGAGATATCGGCGAAGCTGACGGAAATTTCCTTCGCGGTGATATCGCCC
>JAEERZ010000155.1 GCA_016286075.1 Selenomonadaceae bacterium | reverse complement strand
TTTGTCCGCAGTCAGAAACGCGTGCCGGCTGCCGCCGGTATATGTAGTATATTGGGTATAGACGACGTTGTCCTCGTCTACAAGCGCGAACCGCTTGAGGGAGAGCAGCGTCTTGATCTTTCCGATCACAGCCCGCAGCGTCTCTTGTGAGTCAATGTTTTCCTCGGCAATAATGGGCAATAACTTTTCCATATGCTCGAAGTTGTTATTGATAAGGTTCGTGATGATCCTCGCGCGGCGATCGGCCATCGCTTGGAGGTAAAAATGACTCACCGCGGCCACCGCTTCGTCCGTTTCCGCAGCCGTCTCTTTCGACGCCCACAGCGTGGTGCCGATCACGATGGCCATGACCAGCAGGCCGCCTATGACCGCAGTCAGGATAAATTTTTTGTCTGAAATATGCTTATCCTTCATCATGATGCGTCACCATAGAGAACCGTGAGCATAAAAGCGGCGTCCTTTTGACGGATAATGGTGGTCGGCTCATCCCTTTTCTCCGGAAACATTTCGCCGGGCAGGTTGCCGTCGGCGATCTTGACCGCAGTCTGCAATGTTTCAAATCCGATGGAATAGCAATCCTGCACGCCAAGACAATAAATCACGCCGTCGTTCAAATAGTGCAGCGCTTCCCGATCGTGGTCCATGCCCACGATGACGGCTTCGCTCCCCGTTTCAACGACGGCTCTGGCTGCGCCGACGGGATTGCTCATATTGCAGCAGACAAGACCGGCAAGGTTCGGATGCTCCCGCAAAATCTTCAGCGCAAGCTCGTGCGCCAGGTCAACGGAGTCCATATCATATTCTATCGCCGCGATTTTCATATTGCCGTATTTGGCGATCGTATCCTTTGCCCCTTTCGCGCGATCTTCATGACAAGGCGCGCCTTTGCTCCCCACGAGGATCGCAACCTCTCCCTTATAATCCAGCTTCTTGCAAAGCGCCTCCGTCAAATCCGCGCCGTCTTTATAGTTGTGCGTATTCCCGACATAGGCGATTCGTTTACAGCCTACGGCGGCGTCAGAGCTTGAAAAAGTCATTACCTTATATCCGGAATCCACCATCTCGTCAATAATCGGAGAGATGATTGCTTCATCCGCGACGTCCACGCCGATGACGTCATAGCCGCCCTGCTGCGCCCCAAGCAGCCGCTCCGTCTGGTCCGCAGCTGAGGCTGCATTTGGCGCCATATATTCGTAAGTGACGGTTATTCCCTGTTTCAGATACTGCCGCTGGGCGTCCTCCATGCCCAAAGCCACCGCATCCCACCACGGATGAACGATCTTATAGGTGAAGTAAAAATTGTAATGGTCTTTCTTCGGTTGATACGAATCCAGCGCGTGTTCAAAATTTACAGCGCCCTGCACATCCTTTTCCCGCCGCGCCGCGGAAAGCGTCTCGGCCCCAGAGTCCTTTCCCGATGCATCCGCGCCGGAACCGGCTATAGAATAAGATACCGGAAAAATCAAAGAAGCTGCCGCCGCAACCGATGCAGCCGCAAATAATAACCTTTTCACATCAAGCACCATGATCTGATTCCCTTTCGACACCCATTCCGCGCTTATTACAGCGGCAATTCGTCTGCCGACGCATAAATCGCGGCAAACATATCCATACGGGATTCGACCAGTACGACCTTCACCATTCCGGACGGAGCCACAAGCGCAAACGCTTTGCCCTGCGCCTGTGCCTGTTTCGTCAGCCGAAGCAGCACGCGAATCCCCGCACTGGATAGATATTCAAGTCCGCTCATGTCGACGGCGAGCTTCTGTGCCGCCGAGAAAACCTGATCCGCCTTTTCTCCCGCTTCCTGCGCCGTCATCCGGTCCAGCCGCCCCCGAACAGCCCAAAGGGTCCACCCGTTTTTCTCGCTTGTCTGAAATGCAATCGTTTCTTCAGCCATTTTCTTTCCTCCAAAATATATCAGATTCCCTTATATACCAACCCCAGCATCGTAACGTCGTCGGATGGCTCTGCACCGTTTGCATGATCGTCCACCGCGCCGCGCACCGCCGTCAGGATTTTCTCCGCCGTGCCTGCTCCCGACAATTGCGAAAGCGTTTCCTGCAGCCGTGACGCGCCGAAAAGCTCCTTCTCCCCGTTCATGGCCTCAGTCACACCATCGGTATAGAGGAAAAGCATATCGCCGGGAGCGAAGGTGATTTTCTCCTCCGGGAAATCCATTCCTTCCATCACGCCGAGCATCGGGCTTTTCGCCGTCGGCAAAAACTCGAAATCGTCGTTCCGGCGAAGCAGCGGCGGATTGTGCCCGGCGTTCACATAGACGAATTCGCCGCTTTCGACGTCCAGCACACCCGTGAACACCGTCACGAACATGTCCTCGTCGTTGGCCTCCGCGAGGCGGTCGTTGGTTTGCGCCACGATCATAGGCAGCCGCTCCGCCGAGCCGAGGGTAAGGGCGCAATCCTTCAGCAGCGTTTTCGCGACGACCATGAACAGTGCGGCGGGTACGCCCTTGTCCGAGACGTCCGCCACCGTGACCATCAGATGGCGCTCATCGAGGAAATAAAAATCATAAAAGTCGCCGCCGACCTCCTTCGCGGGCTTCATGGACGCGAAGAGGTCAATCTCGCTCCGCGCCGGGAACTCCTTCGGCAGGATGCCCGCCTGTATGCGCGCCGCCACTGAAAGCTCCGTTTCGATGCGCTCGTTCTCCGCCGTCGTTTTTGCAAGGTTTTCGATATACGATTTCAGCTCGTCTGTCATCTGGTTGAAACTGTCGGCGAGCGTCTCGATCTCGTCGCCCGTCCTGACGTCGAGTTTCTTATCAAGATTGCCGCCCGCGATTTCGCGCACGCCCGCCGTAAGCACAAGAATCGGACGCACGAAGCGATCCGAGATTTTGCGGCTCACGAAAAAGAGCACTGCCAAAAGCGCCAGGAGCAGCACCGCTGTCCGCAGGAAATTATCCCAGAAAAAGGATTGAAGGGACGCGGAAAAATCCTCCGCCCGAGAAAGCAGATACGACTTCGCATCCCGTGCCGGCTGCACGACCACATCCCTCTCGATCAGCGTTCCGAAGCTCCAGCCGACGTCGGGAATCGGCGCGTAGGCAAGATAATAATCCCTGCCCCCCATCGTGATCCGCGCCACGTCGGACAGTCCCCGGGTCATGCACGCCACTTCCAGCGCAAGGGACGTCTCCCCATACTTTTGAAAATCCTTCGGCGTCGCGGAAGCGGCCAGCAGTCCTTCCTTTTCCGAGGAAAGAATAACCTCGCCTTTTTCGTTCAGGATAAAATTGACGCCCCTGTCCCCGATCGTATTGATCGAAATCTGCCGGTACAAGGTGGCGATATTGTTGGAGATGCCGGCCATACCCGCGAAACCGTTTTCGTCGTAATAAGGCGCGACGCAGGAAATGCAGGGATACCCCTCCACCCCGACATAAACGCCTGTGAATACGGACTTCCCGGTCGCCTTGATTTCCTGATACCAGGGGCGTTCTCTCGGATCGAAGGACGGCGAGTACCAGGTATCAAAAAACTCTACGAACTCCTTCCCTTCCGCCATGACGTCCGCGCTGATGATATACCCGCGCTCCGAGGCGTAGAAGCAAGTCATCTCGTAGCCATCGTCATAGCTCTGCGTCCAAAGCGCCAAATTGTCCGCCGCGTTGGCCGCGATCCGCGCTTCCGGCAGGACCTCCGCAATCCCGCCGCTTTCGCGAAGCGCCGGAATGAAAAAAAGATAAGGTTCCTTGGATCTTATGGGAACTTCTCCGCCCAACGGCAGCTCACGCGGCAGATAAAGCTCCCGATGGGTCAAGATCTGCGTCATCGTCTTGGCAAGAAGATTCGCATCTTCCCGAAGTCGCCCTATCTCGTTATTGACGCCGCGCGCCTTTTCTTCCGCCATGAGGGCGAACCGTTTTTTCGCCTGCTCGTCAGTAATCTCCTCCGCGAACGCGGCGGCAGACGTCCCCATGTCCCGGCCGCTTTCGATGGCGTGCTCCTGCGCGTCGTATAGTCCAAAGAAGGAAACCGCCTCAAAAGCGGCGAAGCACGCAAGCCCCGTAAAAAGCATCAGAAGGAAAATGCGCCGTTCAATGTTCATCTTCCCGCTCAAATAAAATCCTCCCGCCCTGCTATTTTTTCTATTATATCACAAGGACGTCTATTCCCGCTAACCGTTATAAAAACGTCTGCCGTCGGACGCGGTTTCGTTGACGAAAGCCGCAAAAAAACATATAATATGATGCAGAGGAAAAATGGGGCTCCAATTTAGAGGAGGAATTCACTATGAAAAAATTCCGTTTTGCCGGACTGTTTCTCGCAGCTTTCATCTTGACGCTTGCCATCGCTTCCATCGCGTTCGCCGGCACGCGTGGCTCGCAGGACTTCGTATTGGAGAACGGCACGGGCCGTGTCATTACTGAGATTTACCTCAGCCCCACCAGCAGCAACGAATGGATTTATCAGGACGAGCTTGGAAAGAACCAGGTACTGTATCCGGGTCAGGATATTTTCCTCGGCTTCGATCCGAGAGACAACGTCCAGTATTGGGACATCAAGGTCGTTTATGCGGACGGCTCTTACGAATACTGGTACACGCTCGACCTCTTCCGCATTTACCACATCACGATTCGTCCGAATGCTATCGCTACCATCGACGAGGTGTAAATTCGTATACTTGAACTGAACCCCATTTTTTCAAAAAAGCGCTTCCTATCTGCGGGAAGCGCTTTTTCTGTGGTGGTTTTACAAGGAATATCAAATGTCACCGTATATCCGGCAAAATTTTCTCCATCATTTTCGTCACCCTGTCGTACCACCCTTGCCGGAAGAAAGCACAGGCGTCCTCGTCCCTGGCGAGGAGATCGACTTCCGGGCCGCCCACGGATGCCACACGGCCCCGGCAGCCGCCCGCGCAGCGGTTCCTGTATGCGCAGACCGCGCAGCCCGGATTATGAGCGAAATAGTCCCGCAGCCGCGTGTCGATAAAGCCCATATAATATGAATCACGGAGCGCGTCAGCCAATGACGTCTCGCGGATATTCGGGAAATGGCACCGTCCGCCCTCCGCGCTGCCCATGGGGATACAGGGGACCATAGCGCCCTCGGCGGTGATATACATATAGTTCCGCGCGTGACCGCACAGGCAGTAATCACTGCAATCCTCGCCTTCTTCGTTTCTCACGAAAGGAATAGCAAAGTCCTCCGTGCCGTCGCCGTGGAAAAAGCCCGACAGCATCAGCGAGAGCGGCGCGCCGTCCTCATAAAACTGCGGAATATAGTCAAGATACGTTTGGAATTCCTCGTCGCGGGTGATTGCATAGTCGGCGATGCCCAGCGCCTCGCCTTCCACGTTCAGCCGGTTCACCTTCAGCGTCTGGCAGCCCAGCTCGCCGAGGAGCTTCACGCTCTCCCGCAGCGCCGACAGATTCCCTTTGTGCAGGCAGTATTCCGCTCCCGTGGGAAAGCCTCGCTCTTTGCACAGCGAAAAGGCGCGGAGCACCGCCTGTTCCGCGCCGGGGACGCCCCGCAGCCAGTCATGGCAGCCCACGCCGTCGAAGCTCATGTTGAACTCCGGCCTGAGCCCCCGCCGCTCGAACTCGTCCAGCGTCTTCTCGTTCACCAAAAGCCCGTTGGACATGACGGTGACAATGAGGATATCTGC
>JAEERZ010000154.1 GCA_016286075.1 Selenomonadaceae bacterium | reverse complement strand
GCGTCCACCACCCGGTCTACGTTGCCGCCTGCCAAATAATGCGCCTCCAGCTGATTGACCGAAACGTCGAGGCCCGCCTTATTGGCCTTGATCAGCGGCAGCACGATCTTGCTCGGCACGACGCGGCGAAGCCGCATCCCCACCAACGTGAAGATGCCGACGTTGACGTTCGCCGCGATGGCGGACACCCAAAGCCCGATGGGCACGAAATTCAAAAACACCATGACCGCGATGATGACCAATACCAGCATGAAACCCGAACCTAAAAGCAATTCCAAAACAATCTCCTCCTTAATTAGAGTGAAGAGTTAAGAGTGGAAAGTGAAGATATTTGCATATTTAATTCCCTATTATCTCCACTCTTCACTCTCCACTCTTTTTCTCTCTTACCACTACGCGGCTGCCGTTTACCGAAACGACGGTAATCGCCGTTCCTTTCCCGATAAACGCGCCCTCGGATACTACGTCCACAGGCTGCCCGGATACGAGCGCGCGGCCCGAAGGGCGAAGCTCCGTCTCCGCGTAGCCCGTGCAGCCCACCAGTTCCGCCCGCGTCTCGGCGCTGACATAGCCGCTCTCCGTCGTCGTGCTGTCGTGCAGCACCAGCCGCCGCCAAAGCTTCGAGGACGGCAGCCGCTTCACGATCACGGCGAAGATTACTGCGGCAATAGCGATTGAAGCGACCAACGCGCCCACCGCGTTCATCGTGCCGCCCAGCGCGAGCACGACGCTGTAAAGCATCGCCGCGACGCCGAGCCCCGCAAGAAGTCCCACCGTCGGCGCCAGCATCTCGATGACGATGCAGAGCACGCCCGCAAGAAAAACGCCGATCTGCACCATGGAAACGAGCCCCTGCACATAGCGGCTGCCAAAGAACACGCCCGCCGCCGTAAGGCCGAGCATCGCCCCGACGCCGAGGCCGCCCGTCTTGAACTCGACGAGAACGCCTAAAAACAAAATCGCCAGCAAAAGCACCTGCAAAATCATCGATCCGACGTCTTCCATCCGACGCGCCTCCTTTCAAGGGAATCGCTGAAAAGTCGCCGTCGAAATCACGAGCCGACCGATTCATCGCTTCCCATTATTTTTAACAGTTACAGTATTCTCTATCGAGGTGAAAAATCCCTGCAACGGGCGACACGGAAAATTTCTCTATGTAGTTCGCGGGCAAAATGATACAATGGAAGGAGAAAAAAACGAGGGAGGGTTTGTTTATGAAAGCAAACTGCGCGGACTGCAAGAGCCACGCCTGCTACACGAAGGGCGTCAACTGCACGGAAGTAAACCCCAGCGACGTCATCGCGGCGTACACCGAGGACGAGCGGAAGCTGATGGAGGCCGCCGCCTACGTGGAAGGAACCTTTTACAGCAACATCACGCGGCTGGAGGAAACGGCGGAATTCGCGAAAAAGATGGGCTACAAAAAGCTCGGCATGGCGTTTTGTATCGGGCTGAATGCCGAAGCTCGCTATATCGCGAAGTTTTTCCGGCAAAAGGGCTTCGAGTTTTACAGCGTCTGCTGCAAGACCTGCAGCGTCGCGAAAAAGGAGCTGGGGCTGAAGCAGGTGAAGCCGGAGCTCGACCACGAGGCCATGTGCAACCCGAAAATGCAGGCCCGCTTCCTCGCCGAAAACGGCTCGGAGCTTTTCATCGCCTGCGGTCTCTGTGTCGGCCACGACGCGATTTTCAATATGAACTGCCCCGGCCCCGTGACGACCCTCGTCGCGAAGGACCGCCTGCTGGCCCACAACCCGCTGGGCGCCATCTATTCGCGATACTGGAAGAGGAAGCTTGGCATCATGGATGAGGGAGAAGTCTAATCCTGTCGGTTCTTTTTTCGCCATGCGGCGTCAGATGGCGCTCGACGTAGTGATGCGGCTACGACTTCGCACCATCTTTCTCGCCTGACGAAAAAATCTCTCGACAGGAAAACAAAAAGGAGGAAACAACATGCTGGAAATCGGAACCAAAGCCCCGGACTTCACGCTGCCGGACCAAAACGGGGAAATGCGCTCCCTCAAGGAATTTCGCGGGCAGAAAGTGATCCTGTACTTTTACCCGAAGGACATGACCTCCGGCTGCACGAAGCAGGCCTGCGGCTTCGGCGAGAAATACCCGCTGTTTCAGGAAAAGGGCGCGGTCGTCGTCGGCGTCAGCAAAGACACCGTCGCGTCCCACAAAAAATTCGAGGAAAAATACAACCTTCCCTTCGTCCTGCTCTCGGACACGGAAAAAACCGTCCTGCAAGCCTACGACGTATGGAAGGAGAAAAAGAACTACGGCAAAGTTTCCATGGGAACCGTACGCACCACTTACCTGATCGACGAAAAGGGCGTTATCGTCAAGGCCATGGACAAGGTAAAAGCGGCGGAGAACCCGGAGCAAATGCTGGGAATGCTTTGATAACGCAATAAAGAGACACAAAAGAAGACATGCAAAAAGGCTTCCGGGCAAAATGCTCGGAAGCCTCAATTTTCTTATGGTGCCGAAGGCCGGACTTGAACCGGCACGTAGTTGCCTACGGCAGATTTTGAGTCTGCTGCGTCTGCCATTCCGCCACTCCGGCGCACCGCGTGGAACTGTGCAGGAAGAAGTTCGCAAATAGAGCGCAGAATAAATTTTCGTGCGCGAGGCGGAGGAGGGAGTCATAGCGGGGCTATGGCGACCGACGACAACAAAGCACACGGAAATTTAGACAAGCTATATTGCGAGCTTATTTCGAAACAGTTCCGAACATATGAAAGTATATCTTCGCGCCCGATGATTGTCAAGAAATTTCTTGCGCAGGACATTCGCATGACCGCTGCCGCTGGTCACTCCTTGGCGCTTGAACGTGTATCGCGAGCAAATCGGAAATCGTTTCCAAATGTTTCACGTGAAACATTTCCTTTCCGGGGGTGGGCGTCGCCCTCCCCCGGGCCCCCGCCCACGCGAGGGAGACCCTCGCGGCTCCCCAGAAGGGCCTGCGGGCCCGATATTCCGCGGTGAAAGCTCAGAACATCTTCTTGGGCAGTTCATCCCGCGATTAAGCCTCTTGACGGCTTTAGCTTTAGCCCATTTTTGCGGGTTGAGTTATGGCAACGCAAACACAATCCAGACTATGTAAAATGGGCTAAAGTTTAAGTCGTTCCAACCTTAATCGCGGGATAAACTATTGTTGAAGCAATCATAACCGTACGTCGCGGAATCCTGGCCCCGCAGGGCCCTAAGGAGGGTTCCAAAGGGAGGAACTCCCTTTGCAGGGTCCGCAGGGGCGGCGCCCCTGCAAATTATATTTGCAGCCGCAAATATAATTTTATAAACAAAAGCAAACAACGAAAAATGTTTCACGTGAAATAATCGACAATAACATGTAAAAATCATAAAACCAGTGCAAATTGTTTTACGTCCTGAAACATGCTATGATAGCCAAAAATTCTCCCGTCAAAAAAGGACGATGACAGATTGATGAACCATTTGAAAAAAATCTCCAATCCTCTGCTCGCGTGGTTCCGCGCACGGGCGCGCTCGCTGCCGTGGCGCGACGATCCGCGCCCTTATTACGTCTGGGTGTCGGAAATCATGCTCCAGCAGACGCGAGTCGCGGCGGTCATGCCATACTTCTCCCGCTTCGTCGCCGAGCTGCCCGACGTCGCCTCTCTTGCCGCCGCGGATGACGAGGCGTTGATGAAGCTCTGGGAAGGACTCGGTTATTACAGCCGCGCGCGCAACCTGAAAAAAGCCGCAGAAGTCGTCATGGAAAAACACGGCGGCACAATCCCCCGCGATTTCGACGAACTTTTGGCGCTGCCCGGCATAGGACGCTACACGGCGGGCGCGATTGCCTCCATCGCCTACGGAAAACGCGTCCCCGCCGTGGACGGAAACGTGCTCCGGGTCGTCGCGAGATTGACCGCGTCCCGAGAGGACGTGCTGCGCGAAAAAACGAAACGCGAGGTGGAGGACGCGCTGGCCGCCTCCATGCCGAAAGACGCCGGGCAATTCAACCAAGCGATGATGGAGCTGGGCGCGCTGGTCTGCCTACCCCGCAACCCGCATTGCGAGGAATGCCCCCTCACCGCCCTGTGCCGCGCCCGCGCCGAAGGCACAGAAGCCGAGCTTCCCGTCAAGGCGGCGAAAAAAGAGCGGCGCATCGAACCGCGCACGGTGCTTTTGATCGAACGGGACGGAAAATTCGCCATCGCGAAGCGCCCGAAACGCGGCCTCTTGGCTTCGCTCTGGGAATTTCCGAATTTGGCCGGCGAGAAGAAACGCGCGGAGATCCTCGCGCTTTGCAAAAACGCGGGTCTTTCTGTGCAAAGCGCGCGCCGCATGAAAGCGGCCCGCCACATTTTCACCCATATCGAATGGCGGCTTTCCGGCTGGCATATCCGCCTTGCGAATCCCGTCGAAAGCGTCCGGGAAGAGAACTCCCTCTACGGGGGCTCGCCGCTGCCGCCTCTCACCTGGGCGACGCAGGAAGAACTTTCCGAGATTTACAGCATTCCGACGGCCTTCCACGCCTATATGCCCTGAACGACCGCACGCATTACTTCATGTATACATACCAAGCCTATAGGAAACGCAGAGGAATTGTGCTATTATAAATCTCGCATAATTTTAGCTTCTGCATTTTGGAGGATTTGCAATGGCTTATATCAACGAAAATTATCTGAAACTGCCGGGAAACTATCTGTTCGCCGAGGTCGCCCGCCGCGTCGCGGCCTTTCGGAGCGAGCACCCCGACGCCGAAGTGATCCGCCTCGGCATCGGCGACGTGACGCTGCCGCTGCCCGCGGTTTCCATTGAGGCGATGCATACTGCCGTAGACGAGATGGCGAAAAAAGAGACCTTTCGAGGCTACGGCCCGGAACAGGGCTACGACTTTCTGATCGACGCAATCATCGAAAGGAACTATACCTCCCGAGGGCTCTCCGTAGAACGCGACGAGGTCTTCGTCAGCGACGGCTCGAAAAGCGACTGCGGCAACATTCAGGAAATCTTTTCCACGGATGCCGTCGTGGCGATTACCGACCCCGTTTACCCCGTCTACCTCGACACGAATGTCATGGCGGGCCGCACGGGATCTCTCGGCGCGGACGGACGGTTTGAAGGCGTCGTCTATCTCCCCTCCACCGAGGAAAACGGCTTTGCTCCCGCCCTGCCCGACCGCCCCGTCGATATGATTTATCTCTGCTGCCCGAACAATCCAACGGGCACGACCCTTTCCCGCGCGGAACTGGCAAAATGGGTGGCCTACGCCCGTGAAAACGACGCGGTCATCCTTTTCGACGCCGCCTATGCCGCCTATATCACCGAGCCGGACGTGCCCCGCTCGATTTACGAGCTGGACGGGGCGCGGGACGTCGCGATCGAGTTCCGTTCCTTCTCCAAGACCGCCGGCTTCACCGGCACGCGCTGCGGCTACACGGTCATTCCGAAAACCGTGACCGCCAAGGCAAAGGACGGCTCCCGCCATCCGCTGAACGCGCTCTGGTCCCGCCGCCATTCGACGAAATTCAACGGCACAGCCTATATCGTCCAGCGCGGCGCCGCCGCCATTTACACCGACGAAGGGCAGAAACAGGTCGCCGCAAATATCGCCTACTATATGGAAAATGCGCGGATTATCCGCGAAGGGCTGTCCGCTCTCGGTCTCTCGGTCTTAGGCGGCGTGA